>NZ_JACJEW010000194.1:0-964 GCF_014164315.1 Pseudoalteromonas sp. SG44-1 | reverse complement strand
ATAATAAAGAACAACAAAAGTGGAATGGTAATAACGTAAAAAACTAAAAATGAAATGTCTTTTTTGTAAAAATAACTTCCATAAGCTGTATGTTTATTACTGTGACGAGCATACAAGTAGCTTTTCAAGGTTAATTCACCTTCTTCATCTAATAAATCATAAGATTGCTTATCTATTGGGCGAACTTCTGGAGATAAGAAATAGTTTTCACCATGTTTCTGTATATCTGAATCTACTCTTCGTTGTATAGTTTCTTCTCTTGCTTGCCATGAACCACATAAATCATCAACATTCAAATATACAGTAAATAAAATCATTAATAATAGTGGGATCAGTCCCATATTACGGGCTTTCATAGAATTATTACTAAGCTTACAAAGGTGCTTATCTACATACACTATCGGTGTTGGTGGCGGTGCCTCTTTAGTGAGTTGAAAGCTAAGTAGTGCTTTCAGCTTATTTACTAAAGGTATTGGATAATGGTGTTTAATCAAAGGCATTGTTTTTTACTTAACCGTATTCATGCTGGAGGAGTAGGCAAGTTGTCTTTATCAAGCGGGATATCTGTATCATTCTCTGACAAATGCGTTAATATCGCATGAAGCTGCTGCTCAAAGTCTTTTGGTTTTTCATCATCAAAAAATGCAAAGGGTTTGTCATCGGTTTGCCATTGTTCATGCTGCGGCATTACATGCTCGCGGCCATACTCCATAAATTGACATATAAATGCCAATACCGGCTCGTACGCATCACTGCCGTTGTAATAAGGGTTGTGGCGCGGTTGCACCATAAAATTAGCCCATTGCATGTTGTTGTGTTTATCAAAACCACGTATCTGAATACGCATCATTTGAAAGTCTTCATAAACCCGTAAATCTTGAAAGTGCTGGGCGCGTACCTTGCCTTTGTACCAGAGGTAGACAATTTGTTTATCACGATCAAACACCATTGGCGCTTGTCGCTT
>NZ_JACJEW010000193.1:0-973 GCF_014164315.1 Pseudoalteromonas sp. SG44-1 | reverse complement strand
ATCAGCTAAAAGCAGAAACAAGCTTTAATAAAGGCATGCCCGCAAAACAGAAAAAAGCTATGCGCAGTACAGGTTACCTTGAAAAGGTATTGAAATCATAGGCTTTTTTCATGCTCTTGCCCTGCTTTGAATACAAAGCTTGGGAAAAGATTTATTGATTTTATGTCTCAACTTCAACCTCAAAATTTTGATGCAATCAATACATGGTTCCCAGAGGATAAGTTAACGATTAAGTTTTATGATGGAAATAGGTTTAAAGATGTTTCGCAGGGCTCTGCGGGTCAAAAAGCCTCTGCAATACTTTCTTTCTTATTGTCATACGGAACTGAGCCTCTAGTTTTGGATCAGCCAGAAGATGATTTAGATAATGGCCTGATTACTAGCTTGATTGTGTCAAAGCTACATGAGAATAAAGCTGATAGGCAAATCATTGTCGTTACTCATAACCCAAATATTGTCGTAAATGGTGACTCTGAATATGTTGTTGCTTTGGAGGATAGAGGGCAAATTAATACCCTAGCTTCAGGTGCATTACAGGAAATTGAAGTTAGAAAAAATGTCTGTGAAATTATGGAAGGTGGGGAAGTTGCGTTACAACAGAGGTATAAAAGGATGTTTAATATTTAAAGAAGGGTAAAATAACTTGAGTCGCACTTGTTACTTTATTTAGTTATGAAAGAGGCGTTCTTCGTCTCTTTAACTTTGTATGCTTATTTTCACTCTAAATGAAACAGGGGATAGCAGAAACTAAATTAGCTTTCTCACTAATCCTTTATTGCAAAGATGACTAATGAAGTTGCTTTACCTAGTAAATTGTCCTGAATTTCTTAGAGTCTTAGCTTTTTATGTCCCCCTGTGTCAGGATAGTTGTCGTCTCTAACTTTTAATAGAGGCAGATAAAAATGAGACGTCGATTTACACAAGAATTTAAAGTTCAAGCGGTTGAAAAAGCATTATCTCAATGTGATGATGT
>NZ_JACJEW010000192.1:0-1009 GCF_014164315.1 Pseudoalteromonas sp. SG44-1 | reverse complement strand
GGGGAAACAGGAGCTACAGGGGAAACAGGAGCTACAGGGGAAACAGGAGCTACAGGGCCTCAAGGTGTAATCGGAGTTGCTGGCATTAATTGCTGGGATCTAAATGGTGACCGAGTCAATGATCTCGATGAAGATATCAATAAAGATGGTCTGTGGAATGCCTATGATTGCGCTGTCGCCGCTACTCCTGAACAAAACCAGACAGTAGAACTGAATCATCAGCATATGTGTGAGGCCTTAGCGGCAAACAATATATATCCAGTAGGCTGCCCATCCAGTACTCATACAGTCCCCACCGGTACATTGACAAGAATGATATCTACAAACTTTTTTGACGATGGTACGGGCAATAGACTTCTAAGCTGTGGCGATAGCCCAAGCAATGGATTACTCAGCATAAGCCTACGAGACTTCGTAAACTCAGATGGCGTTACCGTTAAGGAAGGGTGGTGGGAGCTAGAGGGCGGATATATCGCTAAATCAGGAACTATGTCTATATTTGAATCAGTTAATGGCGGGTGCCAGGACCTCTGTGCAGCTGATGCAGACTGCATCGCTTCGGTCGCTGTTAGAACATCGTCTGAATCTTCATCTTGCCGTTTATATTACCATTCAGATACTGCCATAAAATATGAGCGATTTTGTGGTAGGGAAATCCCTGGTGTCTTTAAAGCAGAAGATCAATGCAAACTAACTCTAGCCGCCAATGCTATTTGGGCGTCTAAGTGTCCATAACTTTGAATACTTAACACATATGAGCCTAAACTCTGTCAATAGGCACTAGTATTCTTTTTGACCGTTTTTATAAATGGACGGTCAATTCTAAATCAATAAACAAATTCGTTTACTTCGTCTGTCGATGCGGCTGTTAAGCAAGTTGCTTACGGCAAACACATATAGAGGCTCTCTTATTGCGATCTCATCGCAGCCTACTTTTTTCCATATCCTTATGGATTTGTAGGGGCACTAGACATTCATCGGTTAACCTAATCATGGCACTATTCAAGGC
>NZ_JACJEW010000191.1:0-1016 GCF_014164315.1 Pseudoalteromonas sp. SG44-1 | reverse complement strand
GACGGCGAGATTATTTGGAAGGACTAGCCTATTTCGTACAGGTAGTAGTGCAAATCGATTGGAAAAATATGGATGTGAGTGATGTAATTGAAACTTAATAATTATTTTTGGGGATCCCTTAGGTTGTAAAGTCTTCATGGTATTCTCTTAGAGTTTAGTAGGTTACTATAATCAATTCTTGATTCGAATTTTTAACTGACGCGACTTATCTAAATTCCCTTGATACTCAAGACGAGTATCTTGTATTAAATAGTAGACTCGAGCAATGATGAAAGTGTCTGTAATAAGTTGCTCGCTCAACCCCAGAACATGACCAACTACTGCCAGCATTAATACAAAGTTTCCTTGGCCTTGTTCTTGGCATTGCCTCAATATTTGTTTATCAAAATAATCTTCACCAACAGACTTAACTTCGTTGCTTTCAAAAATACGCAATAAGCTGTCAGGTCGCTTCGATAGCTTAACTAGTTTTTGCCATAACTGTGCATATTGAATGCAATTTATGGGATTGATATTTTTTTCTTGATTATGCAGGAAGTCTAACATTTCAAGAGAACAGGCACCTACTCCATGTAGCATATGAGTGGAGAGGTCATAGTCGTTAATACTGATATGATAGAGTTTATGCTCATCAATTATATGGCAACACAAGTAAAGTAACGACTGTTCAGGCGCATTATCTCCATGCCAAATAACCACTTTGTGGTAAGGAGTAAAGTCAAAGTGACATAATTTACTAATGTCTTTAGTAATATCTACCAACCATTTATCTTCAATATTTGCGTCAGCAGCTTCTTCTAGATGTGCTATCTGCAACATATCAAATAGTTAAGTTTCGTTCTGCTATAATTCTATCTAACTATCTAACTATCTAACTATCTAACTAAGGAATTTTCATGAAAACAAAAATATTTATAACGCTAACTTTGATAACGTTACTTTCTGGGTGTCCTTTAGAAGGTGATAACGGAAATACTGGAACTACAGGGGAAACAGGAGCTACAGGGGAAACAGGA
>NZ_JACJEW010000190.1:0-1035 GCF_014164315.1 Pseudoalteromonas sp. SG44-1 | reverse complement strand
GCGTCAGCATGGGTTGATTCTCCTATCATTTCATGCCAGTTTTCCTGTGGTAGCTGGCTTATAATTATGTGTGATTTATACCCATACCGCGCATCGATTAATTCGAGTAAGTCACCTCGTTGCTGCGCACTCAGTGGTTCAAGCCCCCAGTCGTCTAAGATCAGTAGATCATACTTTATTAGCTTCGCTAGTAATTTTCGGTAACTACCATCTGCTTGTGCTAGAAACAGGCTTTCGAGTAGTTCTTTTAATCGAATATAGTAAACACTTTTTCCTTGTAGGCAGTGCTCATGCCCTAAGGCACATGCGAGGTAGGTTTTTCCACAGCCTGTTGCCCCAGTGATTAAGATATTTTGGTGTAAGTTCAACCAGCTATTTTGGCTTAAGTTACGTATCTGTGCTTTTTCTATATTGCGTGTCGGCGAGTAAATCAGTTGATTTAACTGAGCCGGTAAGCGGAATTTAGCATGTCGCACGAACCGGTCGATTTTTCTTTGCTCACGCGTGTCAATTTCATGTGTTAGCAATAAACTGATGCGCTCTATAAAGCTTTGCTCTTGATATAAATTTGGCTGTTCAAGCTGCTGCTTGAGTGCTTGCTTTATACCCGATAACTTGAGTAGTTGAAGTTGCTGGTTAATGGTGTCTATCATGATTCATTTCCTTAATGGTAATACTGTGTGCCGCGTATGTTGCTATGTGTAATTGGCTTTTCTGGCTCTGTTTGCTGTGTGGGTAACGGTTGTTGATCCAACCCTTTCTTCAGCATCTGCTTTATTGATTTAAGTGTGGTCGTATTCATTATGATCGCGCGATAACACGCTTGCTCAAGCCGCTCTTTTGAATAGATTTTAGCTAAACTTAACACCCCTAAACAGGCGCGATAAGCGTGCTCGGGGTGACGCCGTCAACTGAGCTGTAACTCAACAACTTGGTGGGTATACTCTCCAATACTTAATGCCCATGAGCGTAAATTTATCGGTGACTGCTCATGCTGTTTTTGATGCGCCAGAGGCATATGATGAGGCTGTGTTG
>NZ_JACJEW010000018.1:0-90399 GCF_014164315.1 Pseudoalteromonas sp. SG44-1 | reverse complement strand
GCTGGCGAGGGTCGTCAATTGATTCGAAATATTTAAATAGTTGAATATCAGGCATGGGGGCTCCTTAAAAAGGAGTATAAGATCATACTTTTAAGTCAAGGTAAAGTTCGTGATCTTGCCCTGGTATTCAAAGCCGCGCCAGTATTAAAATTGAAAATATTCTGCTTAAAGTTATGAACTTTGTCTAACCAGAGCTTAAGGTCACTTAAGTCACTATCTTTACGAATGTTTGATAACTCTTTGTTCAAATCAAAAAGAAATCCACATTCGCGATCTAAGTCAAAAATCTCAGCTGAAAATGCATTATCAGATCTTCCTAGAATACTTCTAAATGAACTCTCCAAATCAACTAAATCAGAAAAAGGAGTAATATCCACTTGAATTGAAGTGTTCCCAGTTAGATATTGCTTGATAAAGTTAATACGATTTACTGTCAAGCCCTGTCTACATTTAATAATTTCTTGGTAAGCGTCATTTATCAAAGCAGTAAATTCACTAACCTTGCCTTCAATTACCTCCATATCTTTAAGTGACTGGTTTATGGTTTCCCTATCACCGATCAAACGGGCATAATCGGCTGGGCTGCTCACACCTTTACTCTGTAGGTCTTCGATTAGTTTATTATATTCTGCGTCTACGGAAATATGAGCTTGATTAAAACTGGAGCTTCCATACCATTGCTTAAAGCTTGTTAACTCATCACCCACAGTTTTTAATGCTTTATTCACACTTTCTTTAAAAGTTGACGTTGATTTAATCAAACTTTCTATTTTTGCATAAACCTCTTGTTCATGATCTATTTGCTTGTTAAAAGACGTTAATTCAATTACAGGTAATACAACTGAATTCATTGCTGATTCAAATTCTTCTTTTAGCTTTTCAACATCAAGTTCAACTTGAGATACAATTGTTCTTTTCGCTCTATAATGTTGATAACTTTTTAGAATTTCTGTGTGACCAGACTTTTCAATTGTTTTGATCTTTTGCTCAACATCAGCTAACTGACCTTGTAACAAGTTCTTATTGGATAACTTTGATTGAAGCTCTCTTCTTTGACTACATAATGTTTGAAAATGCGAACGTTTATCTTCCCACTCCATCTTCCATTGTTGAAAGCCAACAGTTGAAGATTCGTCAATTAAGCGTAAAAGCGTATTAGGATTTTTTGCCAAATTAAATATCTGCTTTTGGCTAAATATTTTTATTGGAAATCGGGAGTGTGCCTCACCTTCTTCTGGTATCCATTGCCCATCTTCAAATCGAAAAATTGAAACACTATTACTGCCTTTGGACCATTTTAAAAAATAATTAACATCATCTCGTGTATAAATGCAGCTTATTTTAGTATCAGTTAACATTACTCCATCAGTATCTCTTGAAGCAGATACTTTAATAAAACTTTCGAAAGATCTTCTTATTTCGTTTTGAGGAGGTAAATGAAATAAATCTCGTGATCTATCCATTCCTAATCTAATAAACTCAAGGACTGAAGACTTCCCACTTCCTCGCCCTCCTATTATCGAATTAAGCCATGGATTAAACTCAATAGTTAGAGGTGATGAACGTCCAGCGTATTTTGCATTTTCTATTGTTACAGAGCGTAATAATGTATTTGACGCTCTATTTGGATCTGTAGTTTCATCGTCAGATCGAATTATAGAAGATGAACCGTCAACTAAAGCTAACTTGAGCCCTTCTATAGAAGGTGATGACATTTTTACCCATGTATAAGCTCTGCCAATTTCATTAGGGTGGTGAGCATCAGAGCCTATTACAGAAGGAAGATCAAATTTTAAATTTTCGTACCTTGATAAAGGTGCATCAGGACTTTCTTTATTAGGGAAAACAATCTCTACGGCACTTGCATGCTCGCATACTTGCTTTATTGTGTGTGATGATATTTGTTGGCACAAACCTGCTTTCATATCTATATGTGCAGGTATTGCTACTCCTCCAGCAGCAATAATTTCCTTTATTACATTCTCAGCACTTTCTTCTGCTACAGAGTCACTGTCTCCTTTAGTGCCTCTAAATTTTGATGCTCCAATAACTGAACTAATATCAGCTCCTGTAGCATTTGGGTCAAAAATACCTAACACATGAATATTTGCATTAGCTGTAATTTCTACACCGGGAAAAACAAAAATGGAATGACCTTCTGCTCTTAAGACTTCTGCTGCATCTTTTAGCCCGTCAATCCAGTCTCCTGTATTATGATCCGTAATTGCAACACATTGGATTCCTTTAGCAATATAATCTAACAGCCAGTCTTTAGGTGACTTAGATGCTTTCAAACTACTATCTGCTTTTCCATAATCAAAAGAAGCTGGTGAATGTGTGTGAAAATCAAATTTCCACCACCGTGCGCCAATGAAGCTCATTTAATTTCCCTATCATTATTATTTTATAAATTTAAGTTAATAGCACTTTATCAAACATAACCAACTAAGCGACAGCATAATGCACTTAAAAATGAAATTATCTTGATACAGAGTATGGATACGTAGACTAAAGCATAAATAAGAAAGGCGAACCATTTCTGGTTCGCCTTTTAATAATTAATGTAGGATCTAGTTAATTAACCAACTTAATTAAAATAACCATCTTCATTAAATCGTTAACCAACTTAATTAATGATCCTCATCAATAAAATTATTAGTCTCTGTATGTCTCTACCGCTGGGCATGAACACACTAGGTTACGGTCGCCGTATACGTCATCGATGCGCGTTACTGTAGGCCAGAATTTGTTTTTGGCCACTGCAGGTACTGGGAATGCAGCGTAGAAGCGGTCGTACGCGCGGTCCCATTCGTTACCAAGTACGTCGCCTTGTGTATGCGGTGCAAACACAAGCGGGTTGTTTTCGATAGACCATTCGCCAGAGATCACTTTGTCGATTTCGCCTTTGATTGACACCATCGCTTCGATGAAACGGTCGATCTCAACTTTAGACTCAGACTCAGTAGGCTCAATCATCAAGGTGCCCGCTACTGGGAACGACATAGTTGGTGAATGGAAGCCGTAATCTTGTAAGCGCTTAGCAACATCCATTTCAGTGATGCCCGAAAGCTCTTTAAGTGGGCGTAAGTCAACAATACATTCGTGAGCAACACGGTTGTTGCGACCACGGTATAAAATTGGGAAGTGCTGGCTTAACTCATGAGTTAAGTAGTTAGCACTTACGATTGCCATTTCAGTGGCTTGTTTAAGGCCTTCGCTACCCATCATGGTGATGTAAGCCCATGAGATAGGTAAAATAGCTGCTGAGCCGTATGGCGCTGCTGATACTGCTCCGTTGCCGATACTCGTACCAGGTACGTTAATTACGCTATGGTTAGGCATAAATGGTGCAAGGTGTGATTTAACACCGATTGGGCCAACACCTGGGCCACCGCCGCCATGTGGGATACAGAACGTTTTATGCAAATTTAAGTGCGATACGTCTGAACCGATAAAGCCTGGGCTTGTTACACCTACTTGTGCATTCATGTTCGCGCCGTCCATGTAAACTTGGCCGCCATGTTGATGAATGATGTCACAAATTTCACGAATTGTTTCTTCGTATACACCGTGCGTAGACGGGTATGTGATCATGATACATGATAGGTTTTCTGATACTTCTTCTGCTTTCGCTTTAAGATCAGCCATATCAACGTTACCGTTTTTATCGCAATCAACAACCACAATTTTCATGCTTGCCATTTGTGCAGATGCAGGGTTAGTACCGTGCGCTGAACTTGGGATCAAACAAATATTACGGTGTGCATCGCCACGTGACTCGTGGTATTTGCGAATCGCGATTAAGCCTGCGTATTCACCTTGTGCACCAGAGTTTGGCTGTAATGAAACGGCATCGTAACCGGTGATGTTAACTAACCAATCATGTAGTTCGCCCATCATGATTTGGTAACCTTCTGCTTGGTCTAGCGGGCAGAATGGGTGAAGATTAGCAAACTCAGGCCAAGTAATTGGGATCATCTCAGCGGTCGCGTTTAGTTTCATAGTACATGAACCTAACGAGATCATTGAGTGATTAAGTGCTAAATCTTTGTTTTCAAGACGTTTGATATAACGCAGCATTTCAGTTTCGCTGTGATACGAATTGAAGTTAGGGTGCGTTAAGATTTCATCATCGCGTTCAAGGTTTGCAGGGATTGAATCGCTACCGTTTGCTTCGATGTCTGCTGCGATTGCATCAACACTTAAGCCGTGGTCTTCGCCAAGAATAATATCGAACAACTGTGCTACGTCTGCGCGCGTTGTGGTCTCAGACACTGAGATTGAGTATTCGCCATCATGGTTAGTAGCAAAGTTTACGCCGTTTGCTACAGCACGCGCTGTTACATCGTCTTTGTTATCGCTAACAACTGTTAGGGTATCAAACCAGGTGCTGTGCTTAAGGTTTACACCTTTAGCTTTAAGGCCTGCGGCTAAAATATCAGCAAAACGATGAATACGCTGTGCAATAGTTTTTAAGCCTTGTGGGCCATGGTACACCGCATAAAACGCAGCCATGTTAGCGAGTAATACTTGCGCTGTACAAATGTTTGAGTTGGCTTTGTCGCGGCGAATGTGTTGCTCGCGGGTTTGCATTGCCATACGTAGTGCATCGTTACCTAAACGGTCTTTAGACACACCAATGATACGACCTGGTAATGAACGTTTGTATGCATCACGTGTTGCGAAAAATGCAGCGTGTGGACCGCCGTAACCCATTGGTACACCAAAACGCTGGGCAGAACCAAGTACTACGTCTGCGCCAAGTTTACCTGGTGCTTTTAATAATAATAAGCTCATGATGTCAGCAGCAACACAGGCAATCGCTTTTTTGCTTTGTACGCCAGCGATTAAATCTGTGATATCGACTACTTCACCTGATGTTGACGGGTATTGGAATAACGCACCAAAAATTTCGTGATTTACAGCATCAGCAGCAGGACCTACCACAACTTCAAAACCAAACTGCTCGGCGCGTGTTGTCACTACGTCGATAGTTTGGGTATGTACGTCATCAGCGATGAAGAAGATGTTGGCTTTTTTAGCTTTAGATACGCGCTTTGCAAGGCCCATGGCCTCGGCAGCCGCAGTTGATTCATCAAGTAATGATGCACTTGCTAAATCAAGACCGGTAAGGTCTAAGGTCATAGTTTGGAAATTAAGTAATGACTCTAAACGCCCTTGAGCAATCTCTGGTTGGTATGGAGTGTACGCTGTGTACCAGCCTGGGTTCTCAAGTACGTTACGTAATATTACGTGTGGTACGTGAGTTGGGTGGTAGCCTTGACCGATGTAAGATTTGAATACTTTATTTTTGCTTGCTACTGATTTTAAGTAGCTTAGTGTTTCAACTTCAGTGCGGCTTTCACCCACTGTTAGGCCTTGCTCTAAGCGGATGCTTGCAGGTACAGTTTGACCGATCAGCTCTTCAACACTCGATACTCCAAGAGCACTTAGCATATCGCTTACTTGTGCTGGGCTTGGCCCAATATGACGGCGAATAAAATCTTGCGTTTGCTCTAATTGTTCAAGAGATTTGGCGTTTGACATTTGTCCAGATTCCTATGATCCAAAAAATAAATGGTTATTACTAATGGGTGACCAGTAATAACTTAAAAGCTTTTGATTTAATAACTTACAGTGTATGGAAAAGTAAGCAGTAAAATCATAAAAGCCCCAATTATGTTAGGTATAATGGGGCTTTTAGTACGGCGATAAACTAATTATTAGTCTTCGTCGATGGTGTTTGCATAGCCTTCAGCGTCAAGCAAGTTTTCTAGCTCAGACTCGTCAGATGCTTTAATGCGGAATAACCAACCGTCGCCGTAAGCGTCGTTGTTAACTGTTTCAGGTGCATCTTCAAGGTCTTCGTTGATTGCAACGATTTCACCGCTGATTGGTGCATAGATGTCTGATGCCGCTTTTACTGACTCTGCTACTGCACAGTCTTCGCCTGCATCTACTTCATCGCCTACTTCTGGTAATTCAACAAATACCATGTCGCCAAGTAGTTCTTGTGCGTGCTCAGAAATACCTACAGTGAAAGTACCGTCACCTTCGTTGCGAACCCACTCGTGTGAAGAGGCATACTTTAACTCGCTAGGGATATTGCTCATTTTATTCATCCTTTGGTTTTGATACCAATCAACTTAAAAATTTAACCATTCTAGCGGTCTAAATAAAGCGCTAACAGCGTTATTAATTTATCAGGTAGAACAACTACATATCAAAATTAATGCCTTGTTATCACTCTATTTATCTGTCGCTATAACTGGTTAATAACTCAACATGATTGGTATTATTGGGTGATAACACCAAATTTTTTAATTAATACTTTAAAGTACAGACTTACCGTTACGTACAAAGCTTGGTTTAACTACTTTTACGTTAACTAATTTTTTACGCATTTCTACTTGAGCAGTTTCGCCAGTTGAACGTGGTACACGTGCAAGGGCAACACTAAAACCAAGTGTAGGTGAGAAAGTACCAGAGGTAATGACCCCTTCGCCACCATCAACAATTACTTTAGAACCACTACGCAATACGCCTTTTTCTTCCAGCACTAGGCCAACAAGTTTATCAGTGCTTTTGTCAGCGCGTTGCTGTACTAGTACGTCACGACCGATAAAGTCACGATCTTCAGGTTCCCATGCAATGGTCCACGCCATGTTAGCAGCAAGTGGTGATACGCTCTCGTCCATATCTAGGCCGTAAAGGTTCATACCCGCTTCTAAACGTAGTGTGTCACGTGCACCAAGGCCCGCAGGCGCAACACCAGCATCTAGCAGTTGTTGCCAAAGATCCGCAGCTTGCTCGTTCGGTACAACAATTTCGTAACCGTCTTCGCCAGTATAGCCTGTTGTAGCAATAAATAAATCACCAGTTTGCACACCAAAAAACGGCTTCATATCTGCAACAGCTGCTTGTTGATCAGCCGTTAAGATAGTGGCAGTTTTTGCTTTAGCATTAGGGCCTTGTACTGCAATCATGGCAAACTCTGGGCGCTCTGTTACTGCAACGGCAAAATCAGCTGAAACTTTAGCCATGTGCGCTAAATCTTTTTCACGAGTTGCAGAATTAACCACTAAGCGATAATCAGTATTTGAGAAGAAGTAAATGATAAGATCGTCAATTACGCCACCTTGCTCATTCAGCATGCCAGTGTAAAGCGCTTTACCAGGAACGGTTAATTTAGCAACATCGTTAGCGACTAGTTTACGAAGGAATGCTTGTGCTTGTTCGCCTTTGACATCAACAATAGTCATGTGTGAAACGTCAAACATGCCTGCATCGGTGCGCACTGCGTTGTGCTCTTCGATTTGCGAACCATAGTTGATTGGCATTTCCCAGCCATGAAAATCAACCATTTTTGCTTTTGATTCTAGGTGCTTTGCATGTAAAACTGTTTTAGAAGTCATAATATTCCTTCACTTTATAATTAACCCAAGATTGGGCGTGGCCTCAATTTAATGAGGGGGAATAACATGGGCGGCGATTATACATAAGTTGTAATGCACCTAACACCCAAATTGCGATTTGTTCTTACAAATAAATTACAAAAAGCTGGCAACTAAAAATACGCTAGCCAGCTTATCTATTTATGTTCAAGCAACGTCTGGTAGTGACATATCAAAACCGCGTTGCTGTAAATATGTTTGCCATTTAGTCAGCTCTGGCGCTTTGGCCACCAGCTGAAAATACTGTATTGATTGTTTATCAATAGCGGTAATAAATACCTCACCACTTTGCGTACCATAACAGCTGTTGGTGTCTGACAAGCGCAGTCCAGGGGTGAGTTTAAATGCTTCGACTAAGGCGTCAAATGCTTGCTCACCAGATAAAGTTAAGGTCGCTAAATCAGTGCGTGTAACAAACTCAATATCGTAGCGCAGTTGCTGTTCACTGATCAGTGCTTGTAATTGAGCCGCTGCATCTGTGTGCAACACGAATCTAAACGCTGTTGCACTAAAGTAATATAACGCAAAGCTATAATTGCTATTTAGGTCGCCATCTAAGGTGCCTTTCACACCTAAACCACTGGCGGTTAGTTTGTTTAAATCTAACCCTAATATAGTGGTTAAAAACGGGATTGCTTCAGTGCCGCTAAAATCGATCACCACGGTGTTTGTATTGAGCTGCAGCATATTGCTATCAGCTGCTTCAATCTGGCTATGACGAGCAAACATTATCGGGCTAAAAGTCATTATCGACACCTATCAATCTTTAATGGCAAAAGTATATTGTGCAAGTCTAGCAACAACAAATTGTAATTATTAATCAATTGATAAATAATACTTATCAATATACCCCCATAAATTGTAATTTTTAATATGAAAAATATCTCAACAGACAGCTTACGCACGTTAGTTACTGTGGTTGAAGTAGCAGGTTTTGCTAAAGCAGGTGATTTACTTGGCTTATCGCAACCCGCTGTAAGTTTACAAATAAAGCGGTTAGAAGAAATGCTCGGGCATAAGCTATTTAAAAAACAAGGCCAGCGCCAAGTACTCAATCAATACGGTGAACTGCTGCTGCCGATGGCAAAGCAAATGCTGCTGCAAAACGACACCATTTTGCAATTATTTACTAAAGAGAATGTGACCGGTAAGGTGAGGTTGGGAATACCCAGCGAATTTGCCGCTCGGATCTTACCCGCTATTATCGGTGACTTTGTGGCACTTTACCCTGAAGTATCGTTAGAGGTTAAATCGCGTTTAAGTAAGCATTTATTGTCGGTTTCACGAGAAGACCAGTTTGATTTAGTACTGGCGTTAAATGAAGATTTAAACTCTGAAAAGTTCCCTGTTTTTATGCAAGACCAACTGGTCTGGGTTGGTGATTTATCAATAGCACAAAATGACGTTGTTACGCTTGTGACTGCACCGGAAGGTTGTATTTATCGACGCCGCGCCATCGAGGCATTGCAACTTGCAGGTATTAAGTACCGCATAAGTTATAGTAACGCTGATTTAACAGGCCTTACTGCGGCTTTAAAAGAAGGATTAGGGATCACCGTTTTGGCTAGAAGCACAGTGCCTAATGAACTTAACTATGAGTTAAACACCGCTATTTTACCGAGCCTAGGTAAAATAGGTATTAGCTTAACAAAGCATGCAGAACAAGCCGAGCATGCGGTAGATAAACTTGCCGAGTTTATTGCATTACGCTTGACTTAATAGCTAACAAAAAGCCGCCTTTAGTTACCTTTTGATAATTTAGATTATCGCAACGAATATAGTAATACAATATTAACAACAATATGTTTTCATATTTATATTCAAAAACTTACTTAACGATCGGAATTGTTACAAATAGGATTGATTCGTATTATTTTACATGTTTAAATTGCGCCAGTTAAAATTAGACACATACAGGATCTATAATGCCTCCTAAGCTTATTGTTTCAACACTTTCGATGGCTATTGCTTTATCATTAAGCGCTAATGCCGTTGCAAATGATGCAACAAATAAAAAAAAGAACTTTGAGCAAATTACCGTTATTGGCTCGCAAGCTGCTATTAACGATATTCCGGGCTCTGCTACATTTATCTCAGACGAACAATTACAAAAATTCGAATTTACCGATATTTCTCGTGTTTTAGCATCTGTACCAGGTGTTTATGTGCAAGAAGAAGATGGTTATGGCCTGCGCCCTAACATTGGTATGCGTGGCACAGGTACTGGCCGTAACGATAAAATATCAGTAATGGAAGATGGTGTTCTCGTAGCACCCGCACCTTACTCAGCGCCATCGGCTTACTACTTCCCTACTATGGGCCGTATGGAGTCGATTGAAGTATTAAAAGGCGCAGCCTCTGTTAAGTATGGTCCGCGTACAACCGGTGGTGTTTTAAACTTACTTTCGCGCAGCTTACCGACCGAAGGTTCAACGGGTTTAGTAAACGCCGAACTCGGTAGCGATGGTTTTTATAAGGGCCATGCTTACTTCGGTAAAGAAAAAAACAACGCAGCTGGCCTTATTGAAGTTTTCAGCTATGGTGCAGATGGCTTTAAAGAATTACCTGTAGGTAGCGACAACACAGGCTTTGAAAAAACAGATTTTTTACTTAAATTTGGTTATAAGTTTGGTGAAAACAACGCGCATAACCTAGAGATGAAAATTAAGTACTCTGATGAACAATCTGATGAAACTTACATGGGTTTAACAGAAGAAGATTATAAAGCGTCACCAAACCGTCGTTATGCCGCATCACAAAAAGACCAAATGAACACGCAACATAATGCATACCAATTAAACTATGCTTATCGTTTTGGTGATGATTATGAGTTATTAGCGACAGCTTACCTCAATGATTTTCATCGTAATTGGTACAAAGCGAGCAAAGTAAGTGAAAGCTATTTAGCACAGTACAGTGAATTTGAAGCGGCACCAACAGCTGAAGGTATTGAAGGCATTGGTATTAAAGCAAATAACCGCGACTACCAAGCCAAAGGTGTGCAATCAGAGTTGCACATTCCTGCGGGCGATCACTATGTGACTGTTGGCGTGCGCTACCACGAAGACGAAATGGATCGTTTTCAGTGGGAAGACAAATACACACTTAATCAAGATTTAAGTATGACCTTAACGTCTCAGGGCGTTCCGGGTTCTGACAGCAATCGTGTAGATAGTGCAAAAGCAACAACGTTATTCATTCAAGACCAGTGGTCAATCGATGCATTAGTGATTAATGCAGGCCTTCGTTATGAAGACATCACAATTACCCGCGTAGAGTGGTCAAAGTCTGATCCTAAACGTGAAAATGGCTTAACTAAAGACGTTTCAAACGATACACAAATCTTAGTGCCATCACTGGGGGCAACTTACACCGTAAGCGACAGCCTAACGCTACTTGCAGGTATTCAGCAAGGTTACGCTCCTGCTGCACCAGGTAATGCAGACCAAGAAGAAGAGGAAAGCGTAAACATTGAGTTTGGTGGCCGTTATAACGTTGCTGGTTTTAATGGTGAAATCATTGCATTCTTCTCTGATTACAGCAATATGCATGGAAATTGTACTGCATCTGTAGGCTGTAGTGATGAAAACATTGGCGACCAATACAACTACGGCGAAGTAGAAGTATCGGGCTTTGAGTTCTCTGCAGGTCGTATTTTCGAAACTAATAGCGCAACATTCCCTGTACGCTTAACTTACACTTATACGGATTCACAGTTTAAAAATGATTTTGCATCAGATATCTGGGGCCAAGTAAATAAAGGCGATGCAATGCCTTACGTTCCAGAGAATCAAATCGCTCTTTCATTTGGTGCCGTGCTTTCAAGCTTTGCATTTGATACGCAAGTGCGTTATGTATCTGACGCACATGCTGATTTAAGTGCTGACGGCTTGAATGCAATCGACAGCCGTGTTGTGTGGGATTTAGCCGCTAAATATTTAATTGATGACAAGCAAAAAGTATATCTAACGGTTGATAACTTGTTTGATAACACTTACATCGCTAACCGCGCAAACGGTGGTATTCAACCAGGTAAACCACGCACAATCCAAATGGGTTACAGCTACGCGTTTTAAGTAAACGCTAAAGGTAAAGGCTAAAAATTATAAAAGCAGTGCTTGTTAAGTCAAAGTACTGCTTTTTTGTAGATCGTGATTTATCACGAAAGTAGTGCGTAAATTGAACTGATATAAAATCGCAAACCTCAGCACCTTTGGGCTAAAACCCAGCTAACAGGTAGACACCGAGCTTATCTGGATTATTTTATCAAATTTAAGGCATAAAAAAGCGCGGTATAAAATCACACTACTCATCACTTAGCTAGCCTAACATCTATCTCACTAACTCTGCTACTTCCCTATCGCTTGCTTGGCAAACAGGTGCTTAATTGGGCCTAAGTTATCAACCAAGCTTAAACCCACACCACGTACCAGTTTTTTAAGTGGGTTAGCGCCTGCAAATAATTCTTTTAAGCCTTGCATCATGGCAATATGCTTTTGTGCATCAAGCTTGCGGGTACGCTCGTAATCACGCAATAGTCGATTACTGGCAAACTCTTTATTGTCAGCAGTTAAAAGCTCAATAAGGTAAGCGGCATCTTTAAGGCCTAAGTTCATACCAAGTCCTGCTAACGGATGAATGGTATGTGCGGCATCGCCCATTAATACCACTTTACCTGTCACCCATTGCTGCGCGTAACGCATTTTCAAAGGGAACGCTGTGCGCGCACTTTGTACCTCACATAAACCGCATTGGCCATCAAGGGCTGCCATAACTGCTTTATTAAAATCGCTATCATCCATGGCTAGTAACGTTTGGCAATGCGCAGGACTGGTTGACCATACAATTGAGTGCGTATTGGCATCTGGCAGCGGTAAAAACGCCAGTGGTCCAGTAGGTAAAAATACTTGGCGCGCAGTATTATTATGTGGCTCAGTGGTTCTTACCGTCGCAACGATGGCGTTATGATCATAATCTTTAAACGTAATGGGCAAATTAAACTGTTTCCGAATCGCTGAATTTGCGCCATCGGCTGCCACTAATAACTTGGCTATAACTGGCTCACCAGAGTCTAAGGTTATAAAGACGTCATTGTCACTTTGGTGTATTTGTTGATAGCGTGTATCAAACATAAGCGTTGCTTGGCTGTATTGTTCTAATTCATTGATCAGTGCATAACGAATGATGTCGTTTTCAACAATATGACCTAAATGAGGAAGGTCCAGTTCATCGCTGTTAAAAGCAATTTTGCCAAAGCTATCTTGGTCGCGCACATCCATATGGGTATAGGCGCGTGCTCTTTGAGCAATGATCTCAGGCCACACTTGCAAAGATTCAAACAAGTGTTGGCTGGCAAGGCTCAGTGCACTTACGCGCAAAGCGTATTCATCGCCTGGCAATACTTGTTTTGCTGCCGCATCAATTACTACTACACTGATATTGGCTTTAACAAGCCCCAGCGCGAGGGTTAAGCCAACACAGCCGCCCCCCACAACACATACTTGTGTCTGTTTCATAGTCGTTTACCTTGTTTAACCTGACCCATTAATTGCTTAGCTAAAGGTGTTTTTAAAGAAGAACACAAATCCATGGCGAATAGACCACAGCTGCGACCAAATGCGAGTATTCGTGATGAGTTTGAAAATAACCGCACTAAAGAATCTGTTAACGTCATTACAGTGGTTATATCTTGGTTACGTTGTTTGGCATATTCACGGGTAAATAGGTAACTGCCAATTGCCAATTCGCTCTTTACTAATTCACATAGAAGTTGCACATCGCGCAGGCCTAAATTAAAGCCCTGCCCTGCAATAGGATGAATCGCATGCCCTGCATTGCCAATTAGTACCGTACGGTGAGCACTTAATGACTCAGCACGGCCATACACCAGTGGATAGTTTGCACGCATGCCGACTTTAGTAAATTGCCCGCCACGATAACCAAATGCAGTTTGCAAAGCACTTACAAAAGCGCTGTCGTCAAGCTGCATATGCGCGTCAATATCGGCTTTATCCATACACCATACTAACGAGTAACGGTTATTACTCATCGGGAGTAATGCCATTGGTCCATGCTCAGTAAAGCGCTCAAAAGCATGGTTATGATGACCACCTGCCACTTCAATATTGGCAATGATCGCCCCTTGTGAATAAGGCTCAGGAGTAAAATTGATCTTTGCCAGCTGGCGAGTAGCCGATTGCGCACCGTCGGCAATCACCACTAATTGGCCATTAAGTTGAGCACCAGACTGCAAAGTAATACTTGCAAAATCATGCTGATAGGTAATATCTGCAACACTGTCAGGGCAATACATGACCACTTGGGTAGCTGCAAGTTGTTGATGTAAAGCACGACCAAACGGATTTACCTCAACAACATAACCTAGAGCTGACTGCGAAAATTGCGCACAATCGATCTGCGTTTTACCAAAGTGACCGCGATCCGACACGGTCACTTTTTTAATTGCCGCAGCAAATGAGGCATCAATATCAAAGGCATTAATGGTCTGTAAAAATTGCACCGATTGTTGTGCTAAGGCGATACTTCGGTCGTCAAAACTAGGATGGTGTTCAGTGCTTGGTTGATTTGCTTCAACCACCGCAATCGTTAATTGCGGCGCATGTTTCGCAAGACTCAGCGCACAACTGGCACCCGCTAAGCCACCACCGATAATAACAACATCAAACTGCTCTGCCACGTTATGCTCCTAGCGGTTAATTGCTTGCTTTTGCATTAACGCTTCAATCTCGCTGATACTTTTTGGCACACTCAAAGTAAGATTTTCGTGGCCTTGCTCGGTCACTAACAGGTTATCTTCAATACGAATACCAATGCCCTTATATTGCTCAGGTGCTTGCGCATCTAGGCTAACATACAAGCCAGGTTCAATAGTGAGTACCATACCAGCTTCAAATGGGCGTTCTTTTTCGTCTTTTTTATAGTCGCCTACATCATGCACATCAAGGCCAAGCCAATGACCAAGGCCGTGCATATAAAATGCTTTACATGCTTGGTTATCAAGTA
Organism: Pseudoalteromonas sp. SG44-1; assembly: GCF_014164315.1. NCBI lineage: Bacteria > Pseudomonadati > Pseudomonadota > Gammaproteobacteria > Alteromonadales > Pseudoalteromonadaceae > Pseudoalteromonas > Pseudoalteromonas sp. SG44-1. The sequence continues at coordinate 75,922 of NZ_JACJEW010000018.1, read as the reverse complement.
ACTCTTGTAACTCACCTTGCAAAATACCTAAATCAACTAAGCCTTGGGTGAGCACTGTCATCGCTAATTTATTAGCCTTTGATAAGCTACCACCGGGCTTTACTTCAGTAAACGCTGCTGCTTGCGCCGCTAGAACAATGTTATAAAGCTCAGCTTGAGGTTGACTAAATTGCCCATTAATAGGGAAAGTACGCGTAATATCTGCCGCGTAACCTTGCAGTTCAGCGCCAGAATCAATCAGCACTAAATCACCGTCGGTCAGCACATCACTGTTAGCAGTGTAATGCAATATATTGGCGTTATCGCCACCGCCGACAATGGTGCCATAGGCGGGATGACGCGCACCATGCATAGCGTAATGATGATGAAGCTCGGCTTCTAGCTGATATTCGGTAGCGCCTGGCTTTGCAAACTGCATAGCACGAATATGTCCTTGGGCACTTATTTCACACGCTTGGCGCATAATATTCACCTCAGCAGGTGATTTAAATAAACGCATTTCGTGCACTAAACCACGAATATCTTTAATCGTATGTGGCGCTTTATAACCTTTTTTAGGCGCGCCACGCAGCGTCTTTAATAACGCCCACACTTTATCGTCAAACTGTGGATAAGTACCTTGTGCATAAAATAAAATCTGCTGGCCGTTCACCAAATTCAATAATTGTTCAGTTAGTTCACTCAGTGCACATGTTTGGTCGAATAAATAATCTTTTTTAGCTTTTTCAAAACCAATACGACGACCATGCCAAATTTCCGCCAGCTTATCTTTGTTCAAACAAAACAGCGTACTCGGTGTATCGCTGCTTGGGCAAAGCACTAACACTGCATCGGGTTCATTAAAGCCAGTTAGGTAGAAGAAGTCGCTATCTTGGCGAAACGCATATTCAGTATCACGGCTGCGGGTTACTTCACTTGCCGCTGGAATGATAGCCACACTGTTTGGTTCCATCATGGCAAGTAAACGATCTCTGCGTGCTTTAAACTCTGCTTTTTCTATTTTAACTGTTGGCATTATAAACCCTGTTTATACTGTTAATTTTAACTTAGTGAAGTGTTTTTTTAGTGCTTTTTGGCGCTTGCTCTTGACCAAGTTCAGCAAAACACAACAGCGCAGAAACTCGCACATATTCAATTACTTCGTGCAATGCTTGGCTGTCTTCTTCGGTTTCATCAAACATGGTATCTAAACGCGTAATTTCACTAAAATCACTGATCACTTCTTTTACATCAGCTGATAACTTGCCATAGTCTTTTTGTTTTAAGCCAAAACCAAGCATAAATCCAGCGACCCATGACACTAAACCATTCGCTTGATCTACTAAGGTTTCGTCATCACTTGGTAAAAATAAATCAAATTGAAACTCTTCGTTGTTAAAACTTTCTACAACTTGCTTATAAATAATGGCAAAAAATTCTTTCAGATCATGGCTAAATGCTTGGCCATCATTAAACACATCGCTTAATAAGCCTAAGTATTCTTTGGCTTCAATACTCAAGCCGCAGGCTAATAATCCACTGATCACGCCGTGTGCTTCTGAAGGAGTGACAAATATTTCGTTTTTTTCCAATAGTAATTGGGCTTGTTGGTAATCTGGTAATTCGTTCATGCTGAGATCTTCGCTTGGCTAATTAAGTCAATGCTACCACTCGATAAATAGCAACTCCAATGAAAAGTATGATTGAGGTCAAAAAGCAATCCGAAAAGTAAATAGCCAGTTACCAGTGCTGGAAAATTACCCGAACAGTATAATTATTTTGAATTTGGGGTGTAAGGATTGGCTTATGTCTTATATACTGAATTTGTTCCCTAGGGTGTTGGAGCTTGGTTAAGTCCCTGAGCCGATAAATTTTATGTTAGGGTTTCTGTTCGTCTGCTATTGTGCAAGCTCGGCATGTACCGAGAAGCCTACGGCAAACCGCAGATTCCCGCCCTGAGACCTTATGGTTTCAGGACTGACACCGAGTGCCGCATACTTGGGGAACACCTTTCTTACCTTCCTTTATACTATCTGCTGTTGTGCTTTAAACCATTGATAATAATATGAGCCAAATGTATTTAATAGCGTCGCAAATGCAATTAAGCTCGTACCCAGAATTTGCATCAAACTCATTACGGTACTAAAAAATAAAAACTGGAATAACACCGCAAAGATTAAGTTAGTATAAATTAAAGGCGCCAGCTGTGAGTTTGAATCAACTAATCTATATGCTTTGGAACGAAAAAACTGAGTTGCAGCAGTTGAAAGTCCTAAAAACAATAATAACAATAAGATCCCCTGCTCGAAATTGACTATCATTATTATACTTTGTTGATACTCAACTTGGCTGGTAAAAATAACCATCACAGGTAAAACAAACAATGCTGCAATTGCAAAACAGCACCCGTTTATTACCAAGATAGGTAAATTTATTTTACTGGCTCTAAATAAAGCAACTTGCGAGCAACCAATAAAAAAACCAGCCGCTAAACCTATTAATAATTCCCAGCGCCACGTTATCCCTTGTACGGTTAAGTTTTGCATCACCACGCCAATGCCCATTAATATTAAGGTAGGTAAAACCATTCGACTGATTTTGGTTTTATAAAAATAGCGCTCAAGTAGCGGAATAAATAACGGCCCAGTACTAAATAATACCACGGCCTCAATTAACGTTAAGCGACTTAAGGCCAACATAAAACAACCTTGGCAACTGGCAATAAAAATGGCACGTAAGATAAATGCCCCCCAAGCTGCTTGATTTGGCATCACCCAGCGGCTGCATGCAGCAATAAACAACATAACTAACGCAGGAAGTAATAAACGCAACATCACTAATATTGCATCACTAAAATACTCAGTTAAAAGCTTTGAAAATAAACTATTCAACGCTAAAGTAAATGTGGATAACAGCATAAACATACTGGGTCGTAATAAAGCAGCCATAACAACTCCTTTCTCAACGAGAAACACATTTCACATTGAGAATGATAAGCTTAACATTAATCTGAGGCGCTAAATTAGCGTAAATAGGTAGAATGAAAAAGCGAGTAATTATGCACAAACCTGTAAGTAAAACTTAACAAAGAGAAACTATGGCTAACTCTATTCCTTTAAAATCGCTTCATAGTTTTATTGCAGTCGCAGAAACTGGAAGTATGGTCCTCGCTGCTGAGCAATTAAATATTAGTCATTCTGCAATAAGCCAAGCAATTAAGTCTCTTGAATCGCAACTAAACACTCAATTATTTACTCGTATCGGCCGACGCGTTGAGCTAAATAGCACGGGTAAACGCTATTACCTGCGAGTACAGCCAGCTCTAAATGAGATTATAGCTGCAAGTTTTGAGATCTCTGCGAGTCAGCTCTGCGCGCACTTAACTTTAAATATGGTGAACTCGATGGCATTGCATTGGTGGATCCCACGAGTAGCGGAACTACAAGCTTACGCGCCAGAGTTAGATGTGCGTTTATCTAATTTAGTCGGAGAGTTTAACTTAGAGCAACATGGCGTGGATGTCGCTTTGGTGCATGGTAAACAACAAGATTGGGCGCAATATCACTGCGAAAAACTGGCTGATGATGAGCTTATTTTAGTATGTAGTCCTGAATTAATAAAAACCTTGCCCACAGATTGCCAAACTGGCAAAGAGCTACTTACTCGTTTCCCGGCTATTTTTGCCATAAACCCACGCCGCGATAACGATTGGCACGTATGGTGTAACGCCCATCAATTAGCAATACCGAAACAACATAAAAACCTCACTTTTAATATTTCAGTACAAGCAACACAAGCGGCAATGCGCCAATTAGGTGTTTTGGTCACCCATAAACAATTTGTAAAAGATGATATTCAACAGGGTATGCTGGTGCAAATAGGTGAGCCGGTATTAAACCCACATCAACAGTTTTATTTTGCTACCAGCCATAGCAAGCGTGAACAAGCCACTATATTGATATTAAAAAAATGGTTAAAATCGCAGTTTTCTAATCAATAAAAGTTTATCAGCCTACGGCTTACTAAAAGTTAATTTTTAACTTTTAGTGCACCTAATACAATACAGACAACACCACCGACCATTCCAGCCCATGCCTCGATGGGTGTATCACCACTAAAAGTTCGCGTAATTTGCGCACTTGCAGAGTCATAAACGTCATAACCCCAAAAAGCCAGTGCAGCTCCAATACAGATCAGCACAATACCAATTACTTTATTCATTTTAATTCCTATTAAAGCTAACAGAGGTAATCTCTAAAAATACGCTAAGATATTGATTTAAGCAAAAACTAAAAATAACCTTCACACCGCTATTTAAAAATTACTCATGGTATTTACGGATCACCGCAATCTTACCGTTTTCAATTTCTAGAACATCCATCAACGTTTGGGTGTATTCAATCAGTTGCTTGTTTTGCGGGTGCACACCTTTCGCGTGTTGCGTGTAACGAATCGCAATAGCGGTATTATTAAATATGAAAGTATCAAGTAACTTTGCTTCATATTCAGTGTGGGCACCTAGATAAAAAGTCATACCTTTGCGCATCATGGCCTTACCGTCAGGTGAACGAGAATCATCGCTTTGATAAGGTAGGTGTTGATTAGCAACATCATCAGTGAGTAACGCTAAAAAAGCTTCGAGTTCTTTACTGCTAGCTTTAGGCGCCTGAGTTGCCGTCATGGTGGAAAAATATTGCTGGGCGAGTCCTTCTAGTTCGTTATTTTCGTCTTTTGCATGTAAGTTAAAAGTTGCGATAACAGCTAACAATAAAAAAGCAACGTATTTCATTATGCTCTCTTGCATTGTGTTTAATTATCACTCTATCAAAACAGCAACAAACTAAAATGTATAGTCTTTTTATAATAAATCACGCTTCGCCGGATGGTTTTATAAAATACTCTTATAAAATATCATCTAAAAGGCTGGCTTGTTCTGGACAATCTCAGTAAGCATGTAGCGAATCTTCTACAACTTAAGACCCATACCTTTTTAATTAAATTATTTTAATGTTCACCGGCACTTTCAATGCATAATAAAATTAACACACTCAATAACTTATTTAAATAAAAAGTCATTAGACTAACAACCAGCCTATAATTTACTTTAAAATAAATATAAAACTTAATGACCATTTAATATAAAAAAGTGATTGATTTAGGGAGAGGATAAATAATAGGGGTATTACGACTGCTAAGCAGCCGTAATAGAAATGCGTTGAAATAGATAGTAACGAGTTATAGGTGTGAAGAACTACCAGCTGATTCATTGAATGATAAACCTGATACAATGCCTTTAGCATTAAAACGGATTGTTACATTCTTTGTCTCATTTTGAGAACCACCGACATGGCCTGCGTATGGAATAAAGCCTACACCACCGCCTTGACCTTCGCTGTAGCTGTATGTCCATACAACTTCGTCATTACCTATATCATTAACGCCCATAGGGTCGCCAATCGCTTCTTTGACTTGCTCTTGAGTTGTTTCGCCTTTTTTGAAGCCTTTTACAACTTCCATATCAAAATCACGGCCTTGTGAGGTGCTATTACATGCGGCCAAAACAAACGCCATTGCAATTGTTAATAATATCTTTTTCATGTCATTCCTTAATAATTATCTTTTAAATTCCATTTCAACGCGATTAAGCGCGTTAATTATGAACAAAAAAAATAAAATATCAACCCCAAATGGAAACATATTAAAGATAAAAAATTAATCAGTAAAAATGTATAATAAAATAAAAAACAAATACTATAATTATAAATATTTCAATCCCACTTATGATTAGATATTACTTCCCAACCCACTATAGCAACCATTTTATACCATGATTTCATTTGGATAACTTACTCACTAGTAGAGCACAACAATCCACAACTAAAGTAAATTAATGCAACATCAGCAACAATAAATGTCATTATCATTATTTTATTTTTGTAAACTCCAATTTTTAATAATTATTTTATATTTTTTATTTCGTTAAAAAATACAGCTGTAGTAATAATAGGTTAATTCACTGGATAAAATAACCAATCACTTGCCATTGCTCAGCAGATTTTTTTAATGTCACGGTTTCAATCGACTGTGCTTTATTTTCAAAATCAGTTTGAAACTCTAAAATCACATAATCACCGTCAGGCAGTTGCGGTATTGAGGTTAACACTTGACGACTGATACCTTCGCGAGATGTAACAGCACTTAGCGGCGTACGAACTTGCTCTAACTTAGATACCCAAAGCGCTTGCGGTACATTTTTTTGAAAAAACGCCCCAGCCTGCTGCCAACTGTTTGCGTATTTACCACTATCAACAACTTCTAACCAGCTAGTCGCAGGGCCGATTTCTGTTGATACATCAACAACCCTTAGCGTCTGAGCCCACGTTAATGTGCTTATAAATAAACATAAAACAACAATTATATTTTTCATGGTGAGTCCTTTTTTTTATCAAGTTATTTTGCCTCATGCACAAAATCACTGTTCAACTTTGCCATAAATGATTTTCAAAAAACAATCTGCACTGTCGAAGCATCGCTCACTATGTTCTGCTTAAAGCTGGCTTTTATTACAATATGTTGCCTTTTCAAAGTCACTGACATTCATTGCAATATTGTCGATATGTGGGAACATCTGAGTAAGTTTAGTCACTATCGCTTTTGATAATTCAGCTTTTTGCTCAGTCGTTCGCCCCTCCATTATATATCCAAAAACATGAATAAATTCGTGTTGTTTATTACCCACTAAATAACGATTATACGGGTTTACCCTGACTTTAATTTCATGCTCAGCAAACAAACCCAATGCGTTTGCGGTGTGATGAATTTGTTCATTAATGTTATCTTCATCATGATGAGTCAAGATACTCTGCGAGCAATCTATAATAAAGTGTGGCATTAAATAACTCCTTGTTTATGCAGTCAATAAGTATTTAATTTACCTTTTTTTTAAACTATAAAACACTGCTTAATAGTCAATTTTACTCTTGCTAACTTTGTCCTTGCTAACTCATTCACATCTTACTTTTAACTTTACTCGTAGCCACACTGGTGGCGGGGTTATCAGGCCAAAAGTGTTTTGGATAACGACCTTTCATTTCTTTTTGCACCTCCCGATAGCTGGTTTGCCAAAAGCCAGCAAGATCTTGTGTTAGTTGTAAAGGTCGTCTTGCTGGTGAGAGTAGTTCCATTAATAAGGGTAACTTGCCTTGCGCTAATATTGGCGTACTGGTCATGCCGTACACTTCTTGCATACGAACACTGAGTTTTGCAGGGCCGTCGAGTTGATATTCAATACGAATATTTGAGCCACTTGGAACTGACACTCTCAGCGGGAATAAATCATTTAATGCATTTTGCTGTTGCCAATTAAAACAACTTTGCAAGGCATTAAAGTAGTTAAACTTTTTCAATTGTTCGAGGGTTTTTATATCTTCCAGAAAAGCACCTAACCAAAGCTGTGCGTCATCGATTAAGCTTTGTTTAGTGACGACAGGAAATTGCTCCGGCACTAAATTACTGGCTAAACACATACGAGTAAGTAACTGCTCACTGTCGCTTTGTTCATTAAATAATTCAAAGCCTTGTTTTTGAAATAAAGCTAACCACGCTTTCGCCCGCTCACTTTTATCAAGCTGATGTTTACTCGGTTGACTAGTAACTGTAATTGCCCCTAGTTTGACTTCATCTTGATGAATAAAGCGCCCTGTTTTTTCGTCAAATTCACAACGCGTTTGCGCACTAAATAAATGTGTCAGTTCATCCTCAATCTCTGTAGGAGTAAACGCAACAGCTGCAAAAATACGACTGCCTTTTTGGCCTCCCATTGAAGCAATTGCAAGGTAGTCCTCGTTATGCCAATGCTCGTTGTTTAGCTCAGCACCTGCGCCATTGGCAAGCAAGTAACCATTGCCACGCTTTTTAGCTAATCGATCAGGAAAAGCAAACGCCACCAGCAAAGCCAAATAAGTGGTTTGTAATTCGCGTACATCAGTTAGCTTTAATCGCTTTAACCAAAATTTCAGTTGCTGTTTAAATACCGGATGTGGCCGAGCATGTTGGCTGTGTAATGCTAAGCTTAAATCTGCGGCATGGCTTATCCGACTCTCTAATAACGCAATTAAATACGCCGCTAATGTATAAATACCTGGCATCTGAGGTTCGAGTTGCTGCGCTTTAATTAGCATGTGCGCTAGGCGAATATCCGCGCCAAAACTTAGCATACGTGTACCGAGGGGGGTCAATTTATTATTATTATCGAGCGCCTCTAACATTTGTAGTAATTTTGTTGTTTGCTGTATTTGTTGTGCTGTTGGACTATCTAACAAGCTTAGATCAGTTAACTCCGCGCCCCAGCATTTTGCCTCCAATAATAATTGGCTAATATCAGCACTTAAAATTTCTGGCGCATCATGGCTATTACGCCGCTCAAAGGTTTGTTTTGAACCAAGCCTATAAACTACTCCGGGCTCAATACGCCCTGCCCGCCCAGCTCGTTGAATTGCCGATGAGCGAGAAATACTTTGTGTGGTGAGTTCAGTAACGCCAGTTTTTAAATTAAAACTAGCAGTGCGGCGCTTGCCACTATCAACCACAATACGAATACCTTCAATGGTTAAGCTAGTTTCGGCAACATTGGTGGTCAGCACCACTTTACGAGTACCTTTTGCTGCAGGGGCAATTGCAGCTTGTTGAGATGCTTTATCTTGTTCACCAAACAGAGTAACTACATGGCAATTTGCAGGCAAATCTGACAGCGCTTGTTGTACGCGGTTGATCTCATATTGACCGGGCAAAAAAACTAACGCACTGCCTGTTTGTTCAACTAAAGCTTGTTTGATAATACTGGCCATAGCGTCAAGCCAGCGGCTTTCATCTTTAATAGGTATGTAAATTTCATCGATGGGAAAGCTACGCCCGTGGGAACTAATAATTGAACAATCAAAAAACTGCTGATAGCGTTCGCTATCAAGGGTTGCCGACATCAATAAAATCGTTAAATCATCACGCAGTGCAGCTTGAGATTCTAATGCAAACGCTAATGCGGTATCGGCCGCAATAGAGCGCTCATGAAATTCATCAAATATCAGTAGGTCAACGCCACTGAGCTCTGGGTCGTTTTGTAGCATACGCGTGAGCATGCCCTCGGTAACAATTTCAAGGCGGGTATTAACACTGACTTTGGTTTCCTGCCTGATACGTAAACCAACGCTTTGCCCTACGGTTTCGTTTTGGCACTGTGCTAAATAGTTGGCAATATTACGTGCAGCTAAGCGACGCGGCTCAAGCATGACAATGTGCTTAAAGTGCCCGTCGCGCATCAACTGCAATGGTAACCATGTTGACTTGCCCGCACCCGGCGGCGCTTGTAGCAAGGTAATCGGATCACTTTGTAATGTAGTAACGAGTTGTTGATATATGTCTTTAACCGGCAGCACAGCTATTTATCCTAAATTGCTTTACCGATATTGTAACAAAAAACTGTAGTAAATCAGATTCATAAAATCGGTGATTATTGAGTGTTTGCAATAATTACAGACCGTTGCGTAGATTTTTTAGCTTATAATCTATTAAAAACTTATCTCTAAACAAGGGGGATTTAACCTATTGATTATTAATGATAAAGTTATAATTTAATTTTGGTACAAGCCTTGCTTCTTTATAACTGAAAGTAAATTCACAAACCGACATTATAAGGAGCTAATTATGAACAGTGATCTTATCGAAGGTAATTGGAAAGAACTTAAAGGTAAAGCGCAACGTAAATGGGGCGATCTTACTGACGATGATTTAGATAAAATTGAAGGTAGCCGTAAAGAACTGGTTGGTAAAATTCAACAAGCATACGGTAAATCGAAAGAAGAAGCTGAGCGTGAAGTTGATGAGTTTGAAAAAGGCCATTAATCAATAACGTTAGGTAACTACAAAACCGCCTGAGCAGGCGGTTTTTTATTTTTAAACTCAAATAGCTGCTTTCATAATGAAGTTAAACTCAAAGCTCCTATGGTACTTCCTAACCTCTAGCAACTTACACAAATACTAATATTTAATAGATAACAACATTTGCCACCGGTAGCATTGGTATGTAGAATCAACTAAACGTTAACAAAATTGGTAGAGTCAAATGAAAATCGCATTAATGAACGAATTCAGTCAAGCGGCAAAAAACCCAATTGTACTTGAACAGCTTAACACTGTTGCTAATGCACAAAATCACCAAGTATTTAATGTGGGTATGGATGGCGATAACGATCATCGACTAACCTATATTCACCTAGGAATTATCGCAAGCTTACTGCTCAACTCTAAAGCGGTAGATTTTGTAGTGACCGGTTGTGGCACAGGTCAAGGCGCACTCATGGCGAGCAATGCGTTTCCTGGTGTGAGCTGTGGTTATTGTATTGATCCATCAGATGCTTACCTATTTGCACAAATAAACAATGGTAATGCACTCGCTTTACCCTATGCAAAAGGCTTTGGCTGGGGCGCTGAGTTAAATATTAAATATATATTTGAAAAAGCATTTACCGGCGAAAAAGGCCAAGGGTATCCAGCAGAACGTAAAGAGTCACAAGTAACAAATGCAGGTATTTTAAATCAACTAAAAGTGGATGTTGCTAAAGATTACTTAAGCGCACTTGAAGCTATTGATCCTGAGCTGATTAAACAAGCGATTGGCGGACCACGTTTTCAAGAGTGCTTTTTCGCACATTGCCAAGACGACGCAATTGCTGCGTTTGTTAAAGCGCGTATTTAATAAAATAGCGCCCTATATTTTAGGGGAGAACCCTCCCCTTTTTGCATCTAAGATAATTAACTTTTAACTTCCAGTGTTGATAATATCCTGAGACAAAATGCGCTTATCATCTTTATATACTTCAAGCCAACCTGGTGGTGAGGTATCACAGCCAATCACTGTAACTTGTAATACGTAGCTGTAACGGCCGTTTTTAAATGTGTAACTATGATTACCGCCACTGCCCTCAAATTCGATCTCACCTTTTAGTAAGACTATATCTGGCTTATCGCTGGTTTTTTTATCAATGCTCCACGACGCATAGCGGAAGTTTCCATCACCTAAGTCATCAATGCGAATACGGTATTTAGCTGTTTGCCAATCTAAAATAGGCTCTACAAAAGCATTAATACTTGGGTGAAGCGCTTGCTTATCAGCTGCTATTAAATTTTTAGCCAGCAATTGTTCTTTAGCTGTTTGGTAATTGATACCGATGATTTTCCCATCCGTATCTACCCAAACGACACCGCTATTTAGCATAATGCCGCGCCAACCTACTTTATCCCAGTCAGTATCGATATTTGAATCAACAATCTGTTTAATAAGCGTCTTATCAAACACGTCATCAAAACGCTCAACTAACTCAGCTTCATTATTAATATCAGGCACTGGATATGTGCGCGAAAGCGGATAACGAATATGTGAGGAAATAGCCGCTTTATCGTGGTTTTTAAATGCTTTTATAAGATCTACAATAGGCTGTTGATATTGTTGTTCAAGCGCAAAACTATTTGCGCTAAACATGAGAGATAAAAATAAGCCGGTATAATATAAAAATTTCATTTAAGTCCTTTATTTTGATGATTCAGTTAATGAACATCATGTTATTTATCTGTTTCGGTTTATACCATTCACAACAACTTTTAGCCATGTTGCCCAAAGTCAATATTGTGTAAATTGATGTAGCGACTAACAAGGAGCAACATACGCCTTTATAGACTCTACAACGTGTTAATTCAATTTTATAAACAAACGATATGACCATTACGAATAGTGAACTGATGATTATCATCAACAAACTGCGCATAACCCATAATTTTAAAGCTAGCGGGATCAGCGTGTTCCACTCTTTTTTCGCGAAAGTAGACATTATTTTTATCAACTGACACGTTATTACCTATCACTTTAAATGAAGAGACATCCGCATCCATGATTTCACTATCAATAAAAAACACTCGCAGATTATCAATCGCGTAGACTTCATCAAGAAATACGGTTTCATCAGCATTTAAAGGTAAAAGGTGCTGATTATGATAAACCCCTTGATTGTCTCGTTGAAAAAACCGAGTACTCAGTTGATACGAAGATGCCTCTGCACCACTTAAATAATGTGTTTTATAATAAACATGGCGGTTATCTTTCACAATGTCATCATTAAGTATCTTCATATTACTTACTTCAATATCAAGACGGGTTGACTGGTAATAAAGCGTGTTGTTGTCGTGAATAAAATTATGATTTAAAATCGTAACGTCAAGAGGATTAAGTTCAGGGAGTTTTTCTTGATTACAAAAAACAGCTTTTTTATCACGCGAAAAGCCATACTCTAATACCTCAAAGGTATCAGGATCAGCATCTTGTATCGCTAACTCTTGAAAATACACTGTATCAGGCGTTTTTAAAAAACACTCATCTATAAGTACAATATTCTCGGTATTAATATCAAAGATGGTATCTACTATTTCAAAATCATTATCAAAAATATAGACATTACTTTTATCTTTAAAGCGATTGTCATCAAGGGCTTCAAACGTATTTGGGTCGCCTTTATCAAGTAATTCTTGTTGGTAAAATAGTCGATCAGCACAGGCATAAAATGGAAAAATCAGCCTATGCCACTCTTTTGCATTTGCACCAGCAATAACGCCTCTGTTTGAGATGATTTTATCATCCACTCTTAATAATAATTCATCAAAAATTTCTGCTGTTTCGTAACCCCCTTCATAAACAACCTCATCTTTATAATAAATATGGGTTTCATCTTTCGCCCAAGTACAATTGATTGAAGAAAAAGAAGCTAAATCAGCGTCAAACGGATGTTCTTTATCAGCCCAATACAGGGTATCGTTTACGGCAAAGTAATCATTATCGTAATCAACAAATACATCATCACACTGGGCTATTTGTGTAATATTTAGAAAGTCAGTATAAATGCCGTTTTTATCACCAACAAAACTTTGTGAAATATAATAGAAACTCTCAGCATCAAATAGAGCAATACGTTGCCCTGAGCGATAAACCCAGTTTTTATCAGCCGAATAACGTCCGTAAATAATGCGAAAAGATGCCAAGTCTGCACCGATAATGGCTTCACCAAAATAATAAACTGTTTGCTTGTCTTTACTATATTGTTGATATGCATCTTGTTCTTTACCATCAATCACGACAAATGATTTAGCATCCGCACCTTTAATAATCTTTGAAAATTCATAAACATGATTTTTATCTTTTGCTAAAGTCGTGGTGATCACTTCAAACGTTGCAGCATCCGCTTGTGAAATAACATCTGTACCACAGACAACAACATGATCATCTTTTGCATAATTAAAATGTAAAACCCTAAAGTCTACTAACGTTAATTGAGGTACTGGTCTGTCGTAGTAATAGAGTTGTTCGCCGTCTTGCGTAAATCCTGTTTCTTCATTTACAAAAAATGAAAATTCAAGCTCATGTAACGCAATAGGATATTCTTTTTCATCAATTTCGAGAGTAAAGCTTGAGTCATCATTTTGCTTTAGCTGGGCTTTGCATCCATTAAGCTTACTAAAGTGGTAACGCGTTTGTGTGGTTGGCATTTTGCTCAAGTCAGTATTTATTTTTTGTCCATAAAGCTGCCCGTCAATATAAGTGTATTGTACTGCATCTTTATCATCACAAGGCTCAAATACTAATCCGTCTCGGGTGCGTAAGCAGGTTTGCCCAGTAATCCAATAATAGCCTAACGTTGGCGGAGAAAAATCAATAATAGAGCCATTGTCACTTTCATAAAGCACACAATCTTCAGACTCAATGATGATCTCTAAAGGCAGTGATGGCTCAACAACATTACCCGTTGCCATACTGACAAACACATTATCAAACAAATCTAAGCGCTGGTGGTATTGCGCTTGAAAATAATATTTCATATAACTCCTTTTATTAAACTTTCTTTGATCATAGCTATAAAAGGCAGAGTTATATGCTGGGATATATACTTATTCAGAGGGTTTTCCTTAATAAGCGTATTAAAAACTGGCTTGAATAGTCAAAGCCTCTCACACTAGAAGATTATCTAGTTATGAGAGGTAGTAATCAATCGCGTATCAGTAATGACTTAAGTTCATGTGGCTGGCAGCGCAAGTATTGCGGCGCGGCTTGTATTGTAACTCCGAGCTCCGCTGCGGCATGCCAAGGCCAACGTGGGTTATAAAGAATACCACGCGCCAACGCAATCGCATCAGCTTTACCTTCGCAGATAATATCTTCAGCTTGTTGAGCTTGAGTAATTAAGCCTACAGCAATAACCGGCATAGAAACGTTATTACTTATTGCATGGGCAAAACCGACTTGATAATTAGGGGCAACTTTAATTTGCTGCTGTGCAGTCAAGCCGCCACTTGATACGTGTATATAATGGCAACCACGAGCGTCTAAAGCTTGAGAAAATACGATACTTTGCTCGATATCCCAGCCATTATCAGCCCAATCACTTGCACTTATACGTACACCAATCATGAAATCATGTGGTAACGCAGCCTTTATAGCATCAAATATTGTCAGGGGTAGGCGCATGCGGTTCTCTAATGAGCCGCCAAATTGATCTGAACGCTGATTACTAAGCGGTGATAAAAATTGGTGCAGTAAATAGCCATGAGCTGCATGAAGTTCTATGCCAGAAAAACCAGCTTTATGGGCACGTTGAGCACTTTTCACAAACTGAGTAATTAATCGTCCAATATCGTCTTGCGTCATTGCTTTTGGTAAAGGAGCTTCATCTGAAAAAGCAAGTTCACTCGGAGCAATAGTTTGCCAACCGTTCTTTATTGCTGGAGCGATAGGCGCACCGCCATTCCAAGGTAATTCAGTTGACGCTTTACGACCTGCATGACCAATCTGCATCACCATCGGAATGTTAGAGTATTGACCTACATTAGATACGACTTCACGCCAAGCTTGCTCACATTCGTCGCTATAAATACCTGAATCGGCGTAAGAGATTCTTCCTTCAGGGGATACAGCGCTCGCTTCAACAATCAATAAGCCAGCACCGGATTGCGCGAGCATACCATAATGTTGATGATGCCAAGGTTGCACCTTGCCTTCTTCTGCGGCATACATACACATGGGAGCAATAATAATGCGGTTTTTGAGTGTTATCGGACCTAATTTTAGTGGGCTAAATAATTTTACCATAGAAAATTCTCAAATAATGAATGTGCAGTAAATCACAAATATAATGTACTAATCATTCTACACCCAAGGTTAGGGGCATACGCAAGCTCATTGAATGTGAAAGTATGATGATATACCGAAGAGCTATCAGGAAAAACTTTGTACAAAAAAAGCGAGCCTAATTTGGCTCGCTTTTTTGTTTTAAACTGACGGCTGATAGCTGATAGCTTACAGCTTCACTTACTCCGGCTCATACCCCAAATTAGGAGACAACCATCTTTCCGCTTCTTCTAGCGTCATGTTGGTTCGTTGAGCGTAATCTTCAACCTGATCCTTTTGTACTGCCGCTACGGCGTAGTATTTAGCCTCAGGGTGAGAGAAGTACCAGCCTGATACCGCAGCACCGGGCCACATGGCGTATGAGCTGGTGAGCTGCATGCCAATGCGCTTTTCAGTGTCGAGTAGTTGCCAGATTTTCTTCTTCTCAGTGTGCTCTGGACACGCTGGGTAACCGGGTGCTGGGCGAATACCTTGATAGTTTTCACGAATAAGATCTTCATTCGCAAGGTTTTCGTCTGGGGCAAAACCCCAATATTCTTTACGCACTTGTTCGTGTAAGTACTCAGCAAAGGCTTCGGCGAGTCTATCTGCCACCGCTTTTACCATTATTTTGTTGTAGTCATCTTGCTGTGCATCGAACGCATCAGCTAAGTCGTCTTCTTCAAGACCGCCGGTTACCGCAAATGCACCAAAGTAATCAGGCGTGCCTTTCGGGGCGATATAATCAGCTAAGCAGTAGTTAGCAAAGTCGGTTTTTTCTGTTTGCTGACGTAAATGGCACGATGTGGTTAATAGTTCAGAGCGAGTTTCGTCTGTGTATATTTCAATATCGTCACCCACGCGATTAGCTGGGAATAAACCAATTACGCCAAGCGGTTGCAAACTGCCTGACTTTTCAAGATCGTCTAACATGTCGTTGGCGTCTTTAAATAAGCTTTGCGCCTGCTCGCCAACCACTTCATCAGTCATGATACGTGGGTATTTACCGGCGATTGACCAGGTCATAAAGTACGGCGTCCAGTCTATGTATTGTCGTAAAGTGGCTATCGAGACATTTTTAAACTCTGTCACGCCCAGCTTTTTCGGCACCGGTGGAGTGTAATTATCCCAATCAAGCTTGGCGGCGTTGTCGCGGGCACGTTGAATAGTAACCGGTTTTGAACGTGGCTTTTTGCGTGCTTGCTGCTCGCGTACTTTGACATATTCAGCGCTGGTTTTTGCTAAAAATTCAGCTTTATGCTCTTTCGACAATAAGTTAGAAACCACGCCTACAGCGCGACTGGCGTTATTTACATACACCACGCCTTTGTCATATTGTGGCTCGATTTTAACGGCAGTATGCGCTTTTGAGGTAGTCGCGCCACCAATCAATAGCGGTAGTTCAAAACCACGGCGCTTCATTTCTTTGGCAACATGCACCATTTCATCAAGCGATGGTGTAATCAGCCCTGATAAACCAATGATATCGGCTTTTTCATCAATCGCGGTTTGCAGTATTTTATCTGCAGGCACCATTACGCCTAAATCGATAACTTCATAGTTATTACATTGCAGTACTACGCCAACAATATTTTTACCAATATCATGTACGTCACCTTTAACGGTGGCCATCACGATTTTACCGTTAGTAGCCCCTTCTTCTTTTTCTGCTTCAATGTAAGGGTCTAGGTAGGCCACTGCGCGCTTCATCACTCGCGCTGATTTAACGACTTGCGGTAAGAACATTTTACCTGCGCCAAATAAATCGCCTACCACATTCATGCCGTCCATTAACGGCCCTTCAATCACATGAATAGGTTTATCGGCAGCAGCACGGCATTCTTCGGTGTCTTCATCTATAAAGGTAGTAATGCCTTTAACAAGAGCATGTTCAAGGCGCTTTTCGACCGGCCAAGTACGCCATTCTAAATCCTCTACGCGTTCGGCTTGTGCCATGCCTGAGTATTTAGGTGCCAACTCAACTAAACGTTCACCTGCACCTGGATCGGTATTTAAAATAACGTCTTCAACGGCTTTTCGCAGCTCCGCTGGAATATCATCATACACAGCGAGTTGCCCTGCATTAACAATTCCCATATCCATACCCGCTTGAATTGCGTGATATAAAAATACTGAGTGAATAGCCTCTCGCACGGGGTTATTCCCACGAAACGAGAACGATACATTCGACACCCCACCCGACACTTTACAGTGTGGCAAGTTTTGCTTAATGCGACGTGTACCTTCAATAAATTCAACTGCGTAGTTGTCGTGCTCTTCAATACCGGTTGCTACCGCAAAGATGTTGGGATCGAAAATAATATCTTCTGGCGCAAAGCCAATTTCATCCACCAAAATGCGGTAACTACGCTGACAAATTTCAAACTTGCGATCGGCTGTATCTGCTTGGCCGTCGGTATCAAACGCCATAACCACTGCAGCGGCGCCAAAACGTTTAATAATTTTAGCTTGGCGAATAAATGGCTCTTCACCTTCTTTTAGCGAGATTGAGTTTACAATTGCCTTGCCTTGAATACACTTTAAGCCCGCTTCAATGACTTCCCACTTAGAAGAGTCGACCATAATTGGCACGCGAGAAATATCAGGCTCGGAGGCAATCAAATTTAAAAATTTCACCATGGCGGCTTTTGAGTCCAGCATGGCTTCATCCATGTTGATATCAATAACCTGTGCGCCGTTTTCTACTTGCTCGCGGGCAACATTAAGCGCGGTCTCGTAATCTTCTTCCATGATCAAACGTTTGAACATGGCTGAGCCGGTCACATTGGTACGTTCGCCAACGTTGGTAAATACTGCTATTTTTTGTGTCATCTCGGCTACCTTAGTTTAAATTACACGCTTCAAGGCCTGATAAGCGCATACGCACTTCAAGCTCTGGCAATGGCCGAGGTTTAACACCTTCAAGCCCTTTCGAAAATGCCCTGATGTGTGCAGGTGTGGTACCACAACAACCGCCAACAATATTGATAAAGCCAGACTTGCCCCAATCGATAATTTCTTGAGCCATTTCAGGTGCTTCTAAATCATATTCCCCAAACTCGTTCGGTAAACCAGCATTGGGGTGAACAGAGACAAAGGTTTCGCAAACACGCGATAGTTCTTCTACATATTGGCGCAATAAATCTGGACCTAGCGCGCAGTTCAAGCCAATTGAAATTGGCTTTATATGACGAATAGAATTATAAAATGCTTCGGTGGTTTGCCCTGACAGCGTACGGCCCGAGGCATCGGTTATGGTGCCAGAGATCATCACAGGCAACTTGCGCCCTGCTTGTTCAAACGCTTCTTCAACCGCGAATGAAGCCGCTTTTGCATTAAGCGTATCAAAAATTGTTTCTATCAAAATTAAATCAACACCACCTTCCATTAAAGCAAGGGTTGATTCAACATACGCGGTGACTAACTTATCAAACGTGACATTGCGATAACCGGGGTCGTTCACATCCGGTGAGATTGAACAGGTTTTTGAGGTTGGCCCTAAAACACCCGCAACATAGCGTGGTTTTGCTGGATTTTTAGCAGTAAACTCATCACAAATACTGCGTGCTAATTTAGCTGACTCTAAGTTTACTTCACGGCTGATGCTGGCCATATCGTAATCTTCCATCGAAATTGTAGTCGAATTAAAGGTGTTGGTTTCGATAATATCGGCACCTGCACTTAAAAAGCCACGATGAATATCAGCAATAATTTTTGGTTGTGTGATGCTTAATAAATCATTATTACCTTTAATTAGCACATGCCAGTCTTTAAAGCGCTCGCCACGGTAATCGTGTTCTTCTAATTTGTGTTCTTGGATCATGGTACCCATAGCACCATCAAGAATTAAAATACGCTGTTTTAACGCTTCAATTAACACGGCGCTTTTGTTTTCTAAATTATTCGGCATAGTTGTTAGTCCTTACGGCTTGGCTAACTAAATTAATATCATAGGGTGTGGTTTGGTACACATAATAATTTAACCAATTCGAAAACAGTAAAAAGGCATGGCTTTGCCAAGTTTTCGACGGTTCGTTATCTGGGTTGTTCTCTGGAAAGTAATTTTCAGGCAATGGCGCATCAGGGCCTTTTTCTAAATCGCGCTGATATTCGCCTTTTAAAGTGTCTGCATCATACTCAGGATGCCCGGTAATATACACTTGGCTGCCGGATTTATTTTTTATTAAGTAAGCGCCTACTTGCTCTGAACCTGCCAGCACCACTAAGTCATCACAAGCGTTAATTTTTTCAATATCAATATGACCATACCGCGAGTGAGGCACTACAAAGGTATCGTCAAAACCACGCGTTAAGGCTCCATGTTCAAAGTAACACTTATGGGTAAACACGCCACAGAGCTTATTTTCTTTTAGTTCACGCTTTAGATTATAATGATGAAATAAACCCGCGTGAGCCGCCCAACACGAAAATAATGTTGAGGTTACATGCTGCTCCGCCCAATCTAAAATTACTTTTAGTTCATCCCAGTAGGCTACATCGTCATATTCTAAATGTGCCAATGGTGCGCCGGTAATGAGTAATGCATCGTAATTGTTGTCTTTCACTTCAGAGAAATAACGGTAAAAAGTGTCTAAATGCTGCTCTGAATTGCTACTGCTGCGATGAGTGTCTAAACGTAGTAGCTCTACATTCACTTGTAAGGGTGAATTAGCGAGCAAACGAATAAATTGCACCTCGGTTTCTACCTTATTAGGCATTAAGTTTAAAATCGCCAAGCGCATCGGACGGATCTCTTGGGTTTTAGCGCGGCTTTTTGGCATTACGAATACGTTTTCTTGACGTAACTTCGCAATTGCGGGCAATTCATCTTTAACGGTAATAGGCATACTCATCTCCAAGGCATAATTAACCAATGGCTAATTATGAACGGATAGCTGGAAATTTCAACCTCTAGATGTTTAGATGTCCAAATGAATTTATTTTAGCTATTCTTTTGCATTCTAAAAACCGCTCGCCATAATGCGCCTGTTGATTTTATTTTAAGGTGGTAAACGTGATTGATTGGCTAGGCTTTGGAGAACTTTTTGCTATATTAGCAGCTATTGTTTGGGCGCTTTCGACCATTTTATATAAAGGTTTTAGCCATCACTTAACGCCTATGCAGCTAAACATCAGTAAAGGCGTGTTAGCAAGTGCCATGATGTTAGCTACTATTGCGATTACTCAAGACGCTGCACTACCACATCATCTGACAAGCTGGCTTTGGCTAATTGCTGGCGGGGTGATTGGGATTGCGATTGGCGATAGCGCCTATTTTACTGCGCTGCGAAATATTGGCCCTGCTCGCACGTTAGTTATTGAGTCCCTTGCTCCAGCCCTTGTGGGGGTTTTTAATATCCTGCTATTAAATCATTATTTATCGCCATTTGCATGGTGCGGTATTGTACTTACAACCATTGGCGTAGTAATAGCAATCAAGCCTGAAAAAACATTGCCACAGGTTGATCATCAACATTATCGCAAAGGTGTTTTATGTGCCCTTGCAGCTGCTATCTGCCAAGCGCTCGGTATGGTGATGTCTAAAGGCGCACTCAATAATGAGCATATGAGTAGCTTATGGGCGGCATTAATTAGATTAGCAGCCGGTACGATGACTGTGGCCTTAGTTGTTGCAGTGTTTAAAAGCAGTGAATTTAAACAAGCACTAACTCTAAGGGGAATTAGCGGCAAACAATGGTTTTTTGCGGCTGTGTTTTTAGGCACTTTCCTTGGTTTATGGCTTCAACTTGGCGCAGTTAAATATACCGATCCAGCCATTGCACAAACGATTTTCGCAACCGCGCCATTAATTGTAATGAGCATTGGTTTTATAAAGCGCGAGCCCGTTACCAATAAAATGTTAATAGGCGGCTTGCTTGCTTTAATCGGTGTAGGAGTATTGCTCGCGAATTAGCACATTGTTATTTGGTTGATTCGTTGACTGTTTCACCTGTGAGCCACTACAATACAACATTGAAATTTTTATTATTATTTGAAGGCTCCTTCCATGGTTTTACCTGATAAGTTTATTTTCTCGATGAGTCGAGTATCTAAGGTTGTGCCACCTAAGCGCACTATCTTAAAAGATATTTCTTTGCATTTTTTCCCGGGCGCAAAAATTGGTGTCCTTGGTTTAAACGGTTCTGGTAAATCAACGTTGCTACGTATTATGGCCGGCCTTGATCAAGAGTTTGAAGGTGAGGCATATCCTCAACCGGGCACTAAAATTGGTTACTTACCGCAAGAGCCTATTCTAGATGAAAGCAAAACGGTTCGTGAAACTGTGGAAGAAGCAGTCAGCGAAGTTAAAAACGCGCTTAACCGTCTTGATGAAGTATATAACGAATACGCGATGGAAGATGCTGACTTTGACGCACTAGCCAAAGAGCAAGGTGAGCTTGAAGCAATTATTCAAGCCCACGATGGTCATAACATCGACAACGTATTAGAGCGCGCCGCAGATGCCCTGCGCTTACCTGAGTGGGATGCTAAAATTGAATTCTTGTCAGGTGGTGAGCGTCGCCGAGTGGCTATCTGCCGCTTATTGCTTGAAAAACCAGATATGCTTATCCTCGATGAGCCGACTAACCACTTAGATGCAGAATCTGTAGCATGGCTTGAGCGCTTCTTGCATGATTACGAAGGCACTGTTGTGGCGGTAACCCATGACCGTTACTTCCTCGATAATGTAGCTGGCTGGATCTTAGAGCTTGACCGTGGTGAAGGTATTCCATGGGAAGGTAATTATTCTTCTTGGCTTGAGCAAAAAGATGCGCGCCTGCAGCAAGAGCAAAAGTCTGAAAAAGCCCGTCAAAAATCAATTGCACAAGAACTTGAGTGGGTACGTTCAAACCAAAAAGGTCGTCAAGCTAAGTCAAAAGCGCGTATGTCGCAATTTACTGAAATGCAGCAGTCTGATTACCAAAAACGTAATGAAACCAACGAGCTATTTATTCCACCTGGACCACGTTTAGGTGATCAAGTTATTGAAGTTAAAAACTTGAAGAAAAGCTTTGGCGATCGCGTGTTAATTGATGATCTAAGCTTTACTGTGCCTAAAGGCGCAATTGTTGGCATTATCGGTGCCAATGGCGCAGGTAAATCAACGCTGTTTAAAATGCTCAGCGGTGAAGACAAACAAGACAGCGGTGAAATTAACCTAGGTGAAACGGTTGAACTGGCAACCGTTGATCAGTTCCGTGGCAATATGGATGACAGCAATACTGTTTTCCAAGAAATTTCAAACGGCCAAGACGTACTAAAAATTGGTAACTTTGAATTCCAAAGCCGTGCCTATGTTAGTCGCTTTAACTTCAAAGGTAACGATCAGCAAAAATTTGTTAAGGACTTGTCAGGTGGTGAACGCAACCGCTTACACTTAGCTAAGTTATTAAAAGCCGGTGGCAACGTTATCCTGCTGGATGAGCCAACCAATGATTTGGACGTTGAAACATTACGTGCCCTTGAGAACGCTATTTTAGAATTCCCAGGCTGCGTTATGTGTATCTCGCATGACCGTTGGTTCTTAGACCGTATCGCAACACATATTCTTGATTACCGTGACGAAGGCCAAATTAACTTCTTCGATGGTAACTACACTGAATATGAAGAATGGCTTAAAAAGACCTTAGGCACTGCGGCTACGCAACCTAAGCGTATTAAGTACAAAAAGATAGGTTAAGTTCTAGGTTCTAAACATTTTTTAAGCCCCACATTTATGTGGGGCTTTTTTTATTAACCTGGAATATAGATCAGAGATTCACGATCCAGAGTTCAGCTTATACCAATCGTGTTAAGTTACTGACCATTTATAGCGACAGATAAATGGAGTGATAACAAGACATAAATTTTTACATGTAGTTGTTCTACATGAAAAATTTATAACGCAGTTAGCGCTTTATTTAGCTCGCTAGAATGGTTAAATATTTAAGTCGATTGGTATTAATTACACATACTGACTAAAAAACAGGCTACACTTAATCCTAATACTCCTAATACTCCTAATACTCCTAATACTCCTAAAAGGAATAGTGATGGAAAACCGCCGACATTACACGCGCATTTTATTTTCAACTCCCGCGCATTTAACCAATAATACCCATAGTTACCCCTGCCAGTTGCTCGATATATCATTAAATGGCGCTCTGGTTAGTCGCAATAATGACTTTAACTTTACAAAAAACAGTAGTGCTATTCTTGCCTTTAAACTCCCGCAAAGTGAAGTAATCATCGCGATGACTGTCACTATTTGCCATATCGAACAACAACATATAGGTTTAAAATGTACCCATATTGATATAGATAGTATTACCCATTTAAAGCGTTTAATTGAGTTAAACCTCGCTGACGATACACTACTGCACCGTGAACTTGAGAGTTTGATCCACAGTGCGTAAAGCAAGTAACTGGATTGAAATTGCCCTGTAGGTTACCCTAGAGAAAATTCGCAACGCAATCTGACTATGGCTCTTAATCAACACTTACCGCTGGTTTATCACCCTAACTATTCGTTTAACTTTGACCCTAACCATCGTTTTGTAATGAGTAAATTTGCCCATTTATACCAACAAGTAAAAGCACTTGGTTTGGCGAATAGCAACCTAATCACACCTCAACTTGGCAGCCCTGAGGCGCTTGAATTGGTACATTGTGATAATTACATTCAAGATTTATGGCATAACCGCTTAGATGATAAAGCGATGCGTCGTATTGGGCTACCTTGGTCAGAACAATTAATGGCACGAACTTTTACCGCACCTCAAGGCACGTTGCAAACTGCGCGCTTAGCTCTTGAGCACGGCATTGCATGCCATTTAGCCGGCGGTACACACCACGCTCACAGCGATTTTGGCTCTGGCTATTGTATGGTCAACGACTTAGCCTTTACCGCACAAACGCTTATTCAGTCAGGCGAATTGACTAATGTATTAATTTTTGACTTAGACGTACATCAAGGCGATGGTACTGCGGCGATGTTACAACACCAACCTTATGCATATACCTGCTCAATTCATTGTGAAAAAAATTTTCCATTTCGCAAATCAGCCAGCGATCTCGACATTGGTTTAGCTAATAATATGCAAGATGATGAATATTTAGGGGTTGTTGATGATACCTTGCGCTTTTTACTCAGAGAACTTAACCCTGATTTAGTGCTGTATGATGCCGGAGTTGATATTTGGCAACAAGATGGCTTAGGTAAGCTTGATGTTAGCTGGCAAGGCATTGAAAAACGTGATCACTTAGTGTTTAAGCGCTGTATTGAGCACAATACGCCAGTGGCAAGCGTGATTGGCGGAGGTTATGACAGAGATCACTTGCGCCTTGCAAAACGCCACGCAATTGTTATAGAGCAAGCTGCGCTGTTTTAAAAGCAGAGTATAAAACTGCTAAAACAGTATTTTTGACTACACTTTAAATTCATACCTTTATTGAGTTCATTATGCGACTGTTGTTTATTTTGTTACTTGCATTTATGTCGAGTATTGCCAACGCCGAAGAAGAAGCTGTAAAAGAAGAGCTTCCGCCGATTAACCCAGCTTACAATGCAGAGCATGCTATGGTGCTCGTTAATCAAGGCTCGCGTATTTTTGCAGTTAACTTACCAACTTATAAATTACCTCACGATGTGCAAGTTGTTTATCAAATTGAAAACCCAGATGTCGCTTTTTTAAGCCTGGTACGTGATGCAGAGCTTATTACTATCAAACCACAACCGTTTAATATTCAACGCCTAATGCGCGGCGAAGAACTAACAATTACGGCAGATGTGTATGCCGGACACTACCAGCGCGATGGCAGTTTGGTTTATCAACATAGACCTATTGTAATGAGTAAATTACTTTATGCGCGGGAATTAACTGATTTGAACGAATCATCGCAGTGGCAAGAATACGACATGATCACCCTCAAAAATAATGAGCGAATTTATATCCATAAAATAACCCAAGCACCGAGTTTTAATCACCTTATTTATGCAGATTTAACCAATGCCTGTTTACAAAAATTTCGCACATCAAAACGCGTCCCAAATGCTAGCGAATTAACCTATAAATTTGCCAACTGTGGTACCTTAAAGCCGCTCTATTTTGATGTTGAAGGTTTGCAGTAAAAAATTATTTACTCGAAAATAGTTGCATAGTTATAAACTTTAACCCTTGCTGCATCTTCTCGCTCGATTGTCCTGCAAAACCAAGCCGAGCATAGCTATAGTTTATGGGTTTTAAGCTACGTACTGAGTTGGTAAAGTAAAACTCGGCTTGGGTTTGTAAATATATACCTTGCTTTGCTAACTGCGCTTTTAAGTGCTGAGTGTCTTTATTAAAGTTGACCCACATCGCCATACCGCCGTCGGGCTTTTTATATTCTATAGGATGCCCAAGTGCTTGTAGCTCTATTAAATAGGCATCCATCGCTTCATAGCGCTGTTTATACAGTTTGGTCATACGCTTTAAATGGCGTTCAAAGCCACCTTCTTTCATCCAGTGCGCCACAGCTAATTGCATGATCACATCGTTCTTATGGTTAATCAGCTGCTTCCACGCAGTTAATTGCGCTAATACTTCAGGCGCTGCGCAGATATAACCGATACGTGCGGCTGAAAACATAATCTTTGAAAACGTCGATAGATAAATAACAATGCCCGCAGGGTCATCGGCGGCCATGGGTTGTAATGGCTGACAGCGATAATGAAATTCATGGTCGTAGTCATCTTCGATGATCATCACGTTATGGGCATAACACAGTTGATAAATTTGCAAGCGCCGCGTTGGCGATAAGGTCACGGTAGTTGGATATTGGTGCAGCGGCGTTAAGTACAGCATTTTAATTGGATAACATTCTAGCTGGGCTTTTAAATCATCAACACATAAGCCTTCATCGTCTTGTTTTATATCAACTAATTGCGCGCCACAAGCAGCAAATGCTTGCCTTGCTGGCGGATAACCTAACGTTTCGACTGCGACAAAATCATCTTTTTTTATAAACGCTTTTGCGATTAAGAACAGTGCTTCTTGCGAGCCATTGCAGATCAATACGTCGCTTACGTTTAAATTACGCGCTTTGTATAAGTAATCACAAATATGAGCTTTTAATTGCTCGTTACCACTGACCTGCCCATAATGCAGTTGATTGATATCTAAGTGATTACACACATGGCTGACGGAGCGTTTAAATTCTTTTTGTGGGAAACTGGCAAGATCAGGCAAGCCACCAGCAAAGTTATATTTATATGCAGTTAAATCCATTCCAGCAGCGGGCACAGCCAATGTTTTAGCAAATTGATAAGGTTTTGCTTTCAGTATTGGAGTACTTGAGGTACTAACACTACTTTGAATGGGCAATGACTTGGTGATCCGATAACCTGAGCGCTGCCGAGATTCAAGCCAGCCTTCCGCTACTAATAATTGCAATGCATTCATCACTGTATGGCGATTGAGCTGATAAGTGTTTGCCATGACACGCGCCGAGCTGAGTTTTACCCCTGGCGCAAGCTTGCCTTGCATTATGGCACTGCGTATCGCGCTGGCTAGTTGCAAATATTTGGCAGGCTCTGACTCATCAAATTCAATAACTAACGGCTGCATTACGACTCCAAAAACACTCTAAACTGGTCTAGTTAAAAATCTAAAACTGGTTGTTTATTACTGACCAAAGTAGCGTACCTTTGTTATTCATAAATAGCAAAATATGGGGCTTATCATGTTTACAAAACACATTCATCAAACCAATAAGCTGGCTTTAGAGCCACTGACACAAAACCACCTAGAGGGGCTATATCAAGCAGGCCAAGATCCACAAATATGGCGTTGGGTTTTAATGAATTACACCCAAACCCGTGCAACTCTCGATGATTGGTTTATCAATACAGCGCAGTTTAATGCCGAACAACAAATAGTCTACGCCATAGTTGATAAAGTAAGTAAGCAGGTGCTTGGTACTACACGTTTATTTAGGTTAGATAAACAAAATCGCAGCGCCGAGATTGGCCACACATTTATTGCTAAAAAGTGGCAACGTAGTTTTGTAAATACCCACGCTAAATACTTGCTACTGCAATATGCGTTCGAAGAATTAGGCTTAGTGCGTATTGCTTTTAATACCCATGAACAAAACCAAAAATCGCGTAATGCTATAGCACGCCTTGGCGCCCGCTTTGAAGGCATTAGTTATAAAGACAGGTTACTTGCCGATGGCTCATACCGAAACACCGCTCAGTTCAGTATTATAGACGAGCAATGGCCGACAATAAAATCTCAGTTAGAAGGAAAACTATAATGTACCCAGCGGCCCATTTTCAACAACATGATAGTAAGCAATTACAACAGTTAGTAAATAACTATCCACTGGCGACCATTTTAATGCCTAATACACAAAACCAACTCAATGATATATGCCGCGTGCCATTATTATATGACCCAGCTCGCGAAGTTTTTATCGGCCATGTGGCCAAATATAACCCCCTGTCATCATTTGATGGTCAATCAGTGAAGCTATTATTTAGTGGCGATGATTGCTATTTATCGCCCGCTTACGCACACAATAAAACCCTACCTAGTTGGCTTTATTCGAGTGTTTATGTGACAGCTAAAGTGCGTATTGTTAAAGACCAACAGCACAAAGAACAGATCATGCAACGACTAACCGATCACTTTGAGCAACACTTTACTGAGCACGCTACAGATAAATGGCAAATTAATGAGGTACCCGTACAGCAGCGCAAGGCAATGTATCAACAATTAAGTTTTATTGAATTTATTACCATTCATTGGCAGGGCAATTTTAAACTTAGTCAAAACAAGCCAGCTGAAATACGTGCAGCCATAAAGCAAAGTTTAATGTTAGCGGGGAAACTCAGTATTGCTGAGTTAATCAATTAGCGGTGCTATAAAAATGAAAAAAGGCTCCTCGGAGATCTTAGAGCCTTTGGTTAACTTTGAAATAAACTCGGTTAATTTATACCCAAACCACCTCAAGATGCGAGTTTCAGTTGGAATTAAAAAGCGATTTAGGCAAGGCATTGATTGCAAGTAATAGTGGTTCTATTGTTAAAATCAATAACGCAGTATAAATCGCTTTTAAACCAACCCGTTGGGCGTTTCACAGGCACTTACTCTCATCGTTGTTACTTCTTAAAAGGGACTGCCATTCTTGCAAAGTAACGCCTTGATATTAAGCACCTGTGAAACGCTGAATTCTGCATCTAGAGGCAGTTTGGGTATATAGCAAGTAATTGTGGTGTAAGACTTTGGTAATCAACTGCCATAGCAATGCTCAAAGCAGTAATATTAAGGATTGAAAACGCAAACACTTGCCGCGCCCAACCACTAATATCAATGTTACGTCGATAACCTCTTAGCGCCATTAACAACCACCAAAAGCTAGTGGTGCAAGCAACGGCTAAAAACGCCATACCGGTATAACCGCCAATGGTTAATAACATCACTACTAACGCATATATGGCAATATACAAAACAATATGGTGCTTTGCTTTATCAATACCGTGCGCTACTGGCAGCACTGGAATACGTGCGGCTTGGTAGTCTTTATAGCGAAAAATAGCAATCGCGTATGAATGTGGCATTTGCCATAAACTAAACATTACCAATAAAATCAATGCACCAATATCAAACTGTGCCGTCACGGCGCAATAACCAACGACTGGCGGTACAGCACCAGATAAGCTGCCTACAAATGTGCCATATACTGAGCGACGCTTCATATATAAGCTATAAACACCCACGTAAATAACATAACCAAACACAGCAAAAAACACTGCAATCCAGTTAGTAAAAATCACTAGTAGAGCAAAACCTAATACGCCAAGTGCTGTACCATGTAGCAAAGCAGTCTTGGCAGACATTTCGCCCGTTACAGTTACCCGTGTTCGCGTGCGCGCCATGCGAATATCAATATCACGGTCGATCACATTATTGATCACGCAACCTGAGGCTACCACCAGCGATAAGCCAACTAATGTAGCAAGCATTAGCCAGCCATCAATATCACCACGCGAGGCGAGTAAAAACCCACCCGCAACCGAGATCAAATTACCCATGATAATACCGGGCTTAGTGACCTTTAAATAACGACGAAACATCTGCAGTTCCCCTATTCTTTGCTTTACGAAAACGTACTAGCTGGGGCTAGTACATCATCATGGCGTTCGATTCGTAGATGATCCATACAGACAGGCCAACCACCATGACGATGATCAGCGCACTGAAGATAAACGATAACGAACTGGCTTTACCGTCTTCGGTGGTAAAGTTCAGGTGCAAGAAGTATTTTAAATGCACCCAAATTTGCACAATGGCCATTACGACAACACAGGCAAATGTGGTTGGTTTTGACAATGTACCGCTCATCACCGCCCAAAATGGAATGGCCGTTAGAATGATTGATAAAACAAAACCTATTAAATAGTCTTTAACACTGCCATGTGAAGCATCACTATGGCTTTGTGTATGTAGCTCATTTAATACATGTGATTCACTGTGGCTCATTACATCACTCCCATTAAGTAAACAACGGTAAATACGCAGATCCATACCACATCTAAAAAGTGCCAAAACAAACTTAAGCAACTTAAACGTGTAACGGTTGCTGGGTTTAAACCACGACGTGACACTTCGAACATCATCGTCGCCATCCAAATCAGACCAGCGGTTACGTGCATACCGTGTAAGCCTACTAAAGAGAAGAACGAGGTTAAAAATGCGCTGCGCTGCGGGCCATTACCATGGGCAATTAAATGATGAAATTCATAAATTTCCATACCAATAAACACAGCACCAAAAGCAAAAGTAATTGCCAGCCACGTTAATGTAGCGGCCTTCTTTTGCGCATGAGCTGAGATCATCGCAAAACCAAAAGTGATACTACTTAGTAGCAATGCAGCAGTTTCAACCGCTACAAAGTCCAGTTCAAAAATATCTTTGCCAGATACGCCACCCGCTGTATTCATATAAAGCACAGCGTAGGTTGCAAAAAATGAGGCAAACAATAAGCAGTCGGTCATTAAGTAAAGCCAAAAACCAAATACCGTATCGCCACCAGTATCATGATGCTCGTGAGCATGGGCATCATGATTGATGATATTTATATCTGCAGAGGTAGCACTCATGCGCTGAACTCCTTACCTTGGTTAAATGTTGTTGCACTTTTATTATGTGCACTTTCAATTTCAAGAATTTCTTCTGGTTGCACGTAGTAATCAACATCACTGGTGTAACAGCGCTTAAAGAATACCGTGATGCCAGCAATAACACCGACAATTGCCAACCACCAAATATGCCAAATCATGGCAAAACAGAATGTGGTAAAACACGCACTCATCATCACCCCTGCCGAAGTATTTTTTGGCATATGAATAGGCGCATAGCTTGCTTGTTGTTGATACGCTTGGCCTTTTTCTTTCATATCAGTCCAAGTATCGATATCGTGTACATGCGGTATAGTAGCGAAGTTATAGTATTGTGGTGGTGACGATGTTGACCACTCAAGTGTGTGTCCATTCCACGGATCGCCGGTTGTATCTTTTAATGCTTCGCGATTTTTAAAGCTCACAATAAGCTGTACAACTTGGAACAAAATACCAAACATAATGATCACCGCACCGACAAAGGCAATGTACAACCAGATATTCCAATCTGGGTTATTGGTGTGGTTTAAGCGACGTGTCATACCTAAGAAACCAAGTACGTATAACGGCATAAATGCAACAAAGAAACCAATTAACCAACACCAGAAAGACGCCTTGCCCCAACCTTCGTGAAGTTTAAAGCCCATTGCTTTAGGGAACCAAAATGCAAAACCAGCCAAGTATCCAAATACCGCACCACCGATGATGGTGTTATGAAAATGTGCAATCAGGAATAGACTGTTGTGTAATACATAATCAGCACCAGGGATTGCTAGTAGTACCCCTGTCATCCCGCCGATGGTAAAGGTCACCATAAAGCCAAGTGTCCAAAGTACAGGAACTGTGATGCGTAAACGACCACGATAAATAGTAAATAACCAGTTAAACAGTTTCACTCCGGTGGGCACCGCAATGACCATGGTCATTACGCCAAAGAAGGCATTAACATTAGCACTGGACCCCATAGTGAAGAAATGGTGTAACCAAACAATAAAACCTAAGATAGAAATTGCACCGCTGGCATAAACCATAGATTTATAACCAAATAAACGTTTACCGGTAAAAGTGGAAATAATTTCTGAGAAAATACCAAACGCAGGTAAAATCAATATATATACTTCAGGGTGACCCCAAGCCCAGAACAGGTTGATGTACATCATGGCGTTACCGCCAGCTTCATTAGTAAAGAAGTGGAAATCTAAATAACGGTCTAGCGTTAACATAGTCAACACCGCAGTTAAGATTGGGAATGACGCAGCAATTAAGATATTTGCCCATGTACATGTCCAGGTAAAAATTGGCATTTGCATTAAACGCATACCAGGGGCACGCATTTTAAACACTGTTACTAAAAAGTTTACTGCCGTTAATAGTGTACCAATACCTGATATTTGCAGTGCCCAAATATAATAATCGACCCCGACTCCAGGGCTAAAAGACATCTCCGATAGCGGCGGATAAGCCACCCAACCAGTTTTTGCAAATTCACCACAGAACAATGAAATATTAATTAATATTGCACCACCGGCAGTAAGCCAAAAACTTAAATTATTTAAAAACGGAAATGCTACATCGCGCGCACCAATTTGCAGTGGCAATACAATGTTCATCAGACCAATCATAAATGGCATCGCCATAAAGATGATCATGATCACCCCATGCGCGGTGAATATTTGGTCATAATGCTCTGGCGGTAAATAGCCTGTAGCACCACCTGTAGCAAGCGCCAATTGTGCCCGCATCATAATGGCATCAGAGAAACCACGAAACAGCATGATCAAGGCAAGGATAATGTACATCACGCCTAAGCGTTTATGATCGATTGAGGTGATCCAGTCGTGCCATAGCACCCCCCATTTTTTATATTTTGTGACTAAAGCTGCAATCAATGCCCCTGCAATCACTACTACCGCCATTGTCACCATCAAAATAGGTTCATGAAACGGAATGGCATCTAACGATAATTTTCCAAATAACGACATAATTATTCCTCGCCCTCGCTGTGCATTGTGTGATTTTCATGACCGCTGTGCTCAGGCATTGCACTGTGCATTTTGTTCATATCACCATGTGCTTGCATATATTTCATAATGATGGTGTGGAACAAGCCATCATCAACATCAGCAAAATAAGTCACTGGGTTGTTTTCACTCGGTAATGCCAGTGCATCATAATTCGCTTTAGTGAGCGTATTAGCTTGGCTTTTCACCTTGTTTACCCACGTATCAAAGTCAGCTTGCGTTGGCGTAGCTATGGCATTAAATTTCATACCAGTAAAACCTGCGCCGCTGTAGTTAGCAGAAAAGCCTTTAAACGTACCCGGTTCATTAGCAATCAAATGCAACTTAGTTTCCATGCCCGCCATCGAGTAGATTTGGCTACCTAGTTGTGGGATGAAAAATGAGTTCATGGTACTTTCTGAGGTGATTTTATATTCCACCGGTACATTGGCTGGAAATACCAATTCATTAACCGTAGCAATACCTTGCTCAGGATAAATAAACAGCCATTTCCAATTCAGTGATACCACTTCAACTGTTAAGTGTTTGCCTTTACCTTCAAGCGGTTTATAAGGGTCAAGCTGTTGCGTTGATTGCCAAGTAATGACACCCAGTACAATCACTATCACAATAGGAATGGCCCAGACTGCGGCTTCAATTTTTCCTGAGTGTGCCCATTTTGGCGCATAAATTTGCTGCTCTTGGCCATCACGATATTTCCACGCAAAGTACAAGGTCATCACAATCACAGGAATAACCACAATTAACATCAGCACAGTGGCAATGATGATCAGATTTTTTTCATCTATCCCAACTTGCCCTTTTGGATCAAGCACACCGCCTTTACAGCCAGTCAGTGCGAGCACAGTTGTGCCCAGAGCAATATTACAGAGGTTTCGAATTAACAAAGGACTATCCTACAACCTAAAATTTGATATGTGCTGCCCCTACAACTCTAAATAAAAGCGTAAAAACAACGGTTTGAATATTCCTCAGGTAACTTTTTAGCGCCATAAAAAATACTAAGCATCAAAAAAGCAATAAAGGAATTTGAGGGTGTTGGTTGAATCGCAGGTACACTGCGGCTAAGCGTTATTACAGCGGACAGAATCAGCAGAATAGTTAAAAGCCAAACTATCTATAACGAGTAGCGTTCAACCATTAACAAGAGGTGGAGCACGACAACCATGAGCGCTGTGTACTACTAAAGATGTTTTTGTTTGACGAAAAGCAAAGGCTGCTTTGCGTAAAATAACCCCAGCACGACGCGCTGGGAAAAAGTGAAAAATCAACCAACATAAACCAATGAGTAACTGGCACGACACAACTGGATATGCCAAAAAGCCCAATACATTAATTAAAGATGACTCATATACAGCCCCTTCAGTTAATAAGCTTTTTAGCTCTGTCGCATCTTCAATACTACCATTTACCAGCATGGCTGAATTAATTAATAAAATAACTAATACAGAAAATAGCTCTCGTCCGGCAAAAAGTGCACGCGCACGCAACTGCCATCTACTAAGCGTAGAGTGCGTTTTTGCTGGCGGACAATTTTGCGAATTCAAACGTATATGGCCTTATTGGTTATATATTACGAAGTAAAGCGACTGGCTTTACGCTATTTTCCACTTCGTTGTTATGATCTTCATCAATAAAGTTTCAGTAATTACTGAAATTTCGGGAGGATTATAACAAAGTCAACACAAGCTACAAGTATAAAACAACATAGCGGGCTAACTTTTTATTAATATGTTGAATTACAGCTATAAAAAAAGCGCCATACTGGCGCTTTAAAAATAACTTAAATGATAATTGGCGGCTTTTAGAAAATAAAAAGCAACTCAAGCTAAGTTATCCCCTAACTTGAGTCGTCTTTTTGACAACATCTTCACACACAATTATAAAGATTCGTTTAATAGCGTATTCGCTATTGAATTTGGTATTGGCTGCTTCGCCATCTAACTGCATGTCGGTTAAAATAAAAAGCAACTCAAGCCAAGTTATCCCCTAACTTGAGTCGTCTTTTTGACAACATCTTCACACACAATTATAAAGATTCGGTTCTAATATTTTTCAATACGTATTGTAGATTCACTGATGAACAATAAGTTCATTTAATCGCGTGGCAGTAAATAAAAGCAGTTCAAGCTCAGGTTAACTAAACTTGAACTGTCTTTTTGACAACATCTTCACACACAATTATAAAGATTCAGTTTTAGCGTTGTTCAATAAACACTGTAATTCAGTGACAAACTTTCAGTTAGTCTAATCATGTGGCAGTAAAATAAAAACAGTTCAAGCCCAGTTTGTACTAAACTTGAACCGCCTTTGACAACATCTTCACACACAATTATAAAGATTCTTTGTAAGCGGCTTGTTCATTTCGCTTCCTTGAAACTAAATTTAGTGTAATAGCTCAAAGCTTACAACTGATAAAAATAAATCTGATAGATGAAAAAAATTAACCCATAGACTTTAGTCTAAATTTTAGCCCTAAAATCAACTTAAATGTTCACAAAAAACTTTATCAAAAGATATTATTTTATAATAAACAATCAATTGAAAATAAAGCCCGTAAAGCATCACAGTTATGAGAAATGATTTCACTTAAAGTGAAGATAATTTTGGACCGATCCATATTAATATTATATTCTTAAAAAAATGCAAAATAAGAATAACAGGATGTTAATATGATTCGCAAAACCATACTAGTTAGCTTACTTAGTTACTCATTTAGCTTAACTGCCGCACCAATCGCAATGCACCAAA
Organism: Pseudoalteromonas sp. SG44-1; assembly: GCF_014164315.1. Taxonomy (NCBI): domain Bacteria; kingdom Pseudomonadati; phylum Pseudomonadota; class Gammaproteobacteria; order Alteromonadales; family Pseudoalteromonadaceae; genus Pseudoalteromonas; species Pseudoalteromonas sp. SG44-1. Next base: position 40,830 of record NZ_JACJEW010000018.1, on the reverse strand, counting down.
TTAAAGGATTAAACAAAGCAGCGATTACACACGCTGATCTTGCTCCTTTACTAGATACGTTAGCTGCTCACCCCAGCATAGAGCGAAAAAATTTAGGTCAATCATTCTTAGGTAAATCAATTGATGCATTTTATATTGGCTCGGGACCAATCAAAGTTATGATGTGGAGCCAAATGCATGGTGATGAAAATACGGCAAGTGCCGCATTAACGGATTTTTTAAGCTATGCAATCGAAACAAAAAATGATGCATGGCGAGAAAATTGGCAAAACAAACTATCACTAATGATCATTCCTATGGTCAATCCCGATGGCGCACAGCTGCAAACCCGTTTTAATGCGCAAGGAATAGATTTAAACCGCGATGCTAAAGCACTACGAACACCTGAGGGTCAGTTGTTAATGGCTGCAGCTAAGGTATTTAAGCCCGAATTTGGCTTCAACCTGCACGATCAAAACGCTTATTATGGCGCAGGAGAACAAGGTCTGCCTGCAACTATCTCAGTATTAGCCCCAGCGTATAATACGCAACGTGAAATCAACAACAGCCGTAGTAATGCTATGAAGCTCATTGCACAACTAAGTAAACTCGTAGAACAAACAATACCGGGGCATTTAGCTAAATATAACGACAGTTACTCTTATCGTAGTTTTGGTGATACATTTTCAGAAATGGGGATCAGCACAATTTTAATAGAATCAGGTGCCTACCCCGCAGATCCCAACCGTCAAGTAGCACGCAAAATGAATCGTATGTTGTACGTTCAAATGATTGACGAATTGGTATCTGGTAACTGGCAACAACAAGAAATCGCCACTTACCAAGCAATTCCATTTAATGCTAAAGATGCATGGGTTGATTTACTGATCGATGATGTAAAAATAAATACTGAAAAAGGCGGCTACCATATTGATATATCAATAAATAACAAAAACCAACAGGGCCATATTAAAGAGCTGGGGGATATTAGCAGTATTCGTCAAGGTTTTACTCAGCTTGACGCCAGCAAATTATCGTATGATAGCGGCAAAGGCTTCATCGTCAGTGAAATGAAAACTCTCACCAACAAACAATATAAAGCACTGCTTAAACAAGGTTATAGCTGTTTTAATGGGGATTTAGCAAAACTAACCAACAACAGTGATTGGCCCATATCATCATGTAATAAGCACAGTGCAATACCAAAGCGTGGAGCTAAAGCACACTTTTTACTACGCAACGATAAACACATCGAATACGCCGTATTAGGTAGTCAACTTATAAAACTTTAAATTTAAGTACGTTAGCCCTGTTCTCAGGGCTTGTTATTTTTTGCGATCTTTTTTGGCTATATTTTTACGTAGATAATAACGATACCAACCTAGCCAAGCCAACCCTAAACTTGCCAACGAGGCGATGATCCATAGCACTTTAAGGCTTAGCCCACCTACACTGCCATTATGCAGTGGATGTAGCCAGTTTTTGATTTGGTTACTTGTTCCTTGCTGCCTAAGATCGAAGACCTTCACTACCTCACCTGAGCGCGGATTAATATCAATATAACTGTTTGGAAAACGTGTCGATTTATCATCACTTACCTGCATGCGCAGTCGATAATAGCCTTGGTTTACGCTGGGAGTTTCTATCCATGCAAGTCGCGCTTTAGGCAGTTGTGTTTGTGCTATTTTCACAGCCTGAGTAACACTAATTTGCGGGTTTGAAAAAGTTAACTGTGGTGCTGGTCTTGCGGCACTTTCGACTTCACCCAGTGCCCAGCCAAGCAAGCCATTGGTCTCTTTGGGCAAGGCTAGCATCGCACCGGTACTAGTAAGAATAAACAAGGGTAACAACATCACTAAACCGATTGTTTTATGCCAATCGTACATGTGTCCTAATAAAGCAGCGCGGCGCTTAAAACGCAATTGCCTCAACCAAAAACCTGACTTAGGCCACCACGCAACTAAACCTGTGAGTAATAAGAGCGCGCTGCCAATTCCAAGGTAACCGACAATAATTGTCCCTGTACTGCCAAGTAGTAAAGTAAAGTGCAAGTTATACAGCCAAGTTACTAGGTAATCGCCCCAAAATGACTGTCTGAGCAAGGTGCTGCCATCAGATGACAACCACACCATCATAGGTGCAAAATCCTGCCCTTGAGTCTCTTGAGGGTTATAATAGCGCGCCGGAATGAATTGTTGTTCAGGGGTCACTTCAAACCGCCACGGTCCCAGCTTATCTGGATACTGCATGCGTAATGTTTTTAATGCAGTGTTGTAATCACACGGTTGCTGCGCTGCATTCGCTAATTCCGGATGCAACCAGGTATCTATTTGCGGATAATAAACAAGTGCAGCTCCTGACAAGCAAAGGATCACAAAAAACATGCCAAGGCTTAACCCCAACCATAGATGAAGTCGCCTTGCCAACTTACGCCACGCGAGTAACTGCTTACTCATTAATACTTAAACTTAATTGCAGCAGATACAGCACGACCTTGTGCTGGGCTATGCAGAGTTTGCGAGCCATCCCACCATACATATTCATAATACTCATCAGTTAAGTTATCAACTTGCGCGCTTAACATCAGTGCCGAATTAACGTCATAACTTGCTTTAAGCCCAAGTTGAGTAAAGTCACCATATCGTCCTTGGCTATTACTTGGTGTTAATTCGTAATCAGATTGCGTACGCAGTGTTGCAGCCAAATTTAATTGGGTTGTTAATTGATAATCAATGCCTGCTGTGAATAAACGATTAGGAATACATCATATTATACAGTCCATACGAGCTTCACTGGGTGTGACATATTGTCGCAGTGGTCGATTACTTGACACATTTTAGCCGTAAGTGGGCATTAAAAAGCGCCTGTTATTAAAGAGGCGCTTTTTAATGTATATTTGATAGCTATCAAGAGCTTATAATATTTGGTTTTCTTTCCAAACTTGCTCTTTTGCCATACGCTTTTTGCGTTTGTCGCATGGGTCATCACAATCACAGGCTTTATCAATGCCTACAGAGCCTAAACCACCACAGCTGCTGGCCATAGATTTCTTTTGCACTATCATGCCCACAGCCATCGCTGCGACAATTAAAAGCAGTAAACCAAACGTAAGAAGAAAAAGTGACATTGCTTAGCCCCTATTGATCAGCAATAAAATAATGCTTGATGATAATCACCAAGCTGTTGCTATTATAAACTGATTTAAACCGCGCTACAAATAGGGTTTAAATGCAGGGCTCGAATAAGTCACTAAGCCATCTTTTGATTTGCCGATCAGATAAACCGGTAAATCATTTTTTTCAGCATAGGCTTTGGCTTTATCCATCCCCATCACAGTCAGTGCTGTTGCAAGGCCGTCAGCTGTCATCGCTGATGGATGCAATACAGTAACCGATACTAGATCATGACGACTTGGCATACCGGTTGCTGGATCAATTAAATGGCTATAGGTAATACCATCCATCTCATAGTAAATGCGATAATCACCCGATGTCGCAATGCCGTTATTACCCGGCGCTAATACACGGTGCACTTTACGCACACCAGGCTCAGCATCCGGTTGCTCAATAGCGATACGCCAATCTTGATCATTCGGTTTTTTACCTGATACACGTAACTCACCACCAATCTCAACCATATAATCAGTTAAGTCATGGCTTTCTAATAATTCAGCTACTTTATCTATCCCATACCCCTTTGCAGTAGAAGAAAATGATAATTCTAAACCCGCGACTGTTTTCGCTAGGCCTTGCTCAGTCAGTATTAGTTTATCAACCCCAATTTGTGCAACCATGGCTGCGAGCTCTTCATCTGTTGGACGTTTTGTTGGTTTTTTATCAGGACCAAAACCCCATAAATCAATCAGTGGTCCCATGGTCACATCAAGAGTCTTAGTAGACTCTCCTAAGCGGATGGACTCGCTTACAACTGCTCTAAAATCACGGCTAATAGGCATAACTTGACCTGCGGGAAGACGATTAAAAGTGTTGATTTCAGAATCATCAATATAAGTCGACATTGATTGATTTATATCTTTGAGCAACAGAGTTACTTCTGGTAATAAATTTAATGAATCCAGCTTTTGTTGCTTGGCGAAGACCTTAATATGGTAAGTAGTACCCATAGTTTTACCTTCAAGGTATAACTCTTGGGGCTCATCATTTTGGCCACAGCCACTAATGAGTAAAGTGAGGGTAAGAAAAAAGATGGCAATCATGCCTTGTCGGTGAAAAACTCTATTCATAGCAGCCTACTTAAGTAATGGAAATAAAAAAGCCCCGTAACATATATTGCTACGAGGCTGATATTCTAACCAAAACTAAACTGTTTTGATACGGGTGTTAGCCACCGAAATCATCTAGTAAGATATTTTCGTCTTCAACACCTAAGTCTTTCAACATAGTGATAACAGCGGCGTTCATCATTGGAGGACCACACATGTAGAACTCACAATCTTCTGGCGCTTCGTGATCTTTAAGATAGTTCTCAAATAACACGTTATGGATAAAGCCAGTATAGCCTTCCCAGTTATCTTCTGGTTGTGGATCTGAAAGCGCGGTATGCCATACGAAGTTATCATTTTCAGCCGCTAGGCCGTCAAAATCTTCAACATAGAACATTTCACGCTTAGAACGTGCACCATACCAGAAACTCATCTTACGCTTAGAGTTCAAACGCTTAAGTTGGTCAAAGATGTGTGAACGCATAGGTGCCATACCAGCACCACCACCTACAAATACCATTTCAGCATCAGTATCTTTTGCAAAGAACTCACCAAATGGACCAGAGATAGTTACTTTATCACCTTCTTTAAGTGACCAAATGTACGATGACATTTTACCACAAGGTAAGCTTAAATCTCTTGGCGGCGGCGCAGCGATACGCACGTTAAGCATGATGATGCCTTCTTCTTCTGGGTAGTTAGCCATTGAGTAAGCACGAATTGTTTCTTCGTCTACTTTTGACTCCAGCTTGAAGAAACCAAAATGGTTCCAATCGCCACGATACTCTTCTGGTACATCGAAATCAGCATATTTAACGTGATGCGCAGGGGCTTCAATCTGAATATAACCACCGGCACGAAACGGTACTGACTCGCCATCAGGGATCTGTAGTTTAAGTTCTTTAATGAAGGTTGCTTTGTTATCGTTAGAGATAACTTCACAATCCCATTTTTTAACACCGAAAATTGACTCTTCAAGTTCAATTTCCATATCGTTTTTAACATTTACCTGACACGCTAAACGACAGCCTTCACGGGCTTCACCTTTAGAGATGTGATCAAGTTCTGTTGGTAAGATATCGCCGCCACCAGAATGAATGTGTACACGACACTGACCACAAGAGCCACCGCCACCACATGCAGATGATACGAAAATACCTGACTCAGATAACGCGCCTAAAAGCTTGGTACCTGCAGATGTTGTAATGGCTTTGTCTGGATCGCCATTTACGCCAATGATGATGTCACCGCTTGCAACTAACTGAGATTTAGCACCAATGATGACTAAAACTAGCAGTACAACGATAGCGATGAAAACACCAACGCCTAAGAAAATCTCATAACTCATGATTTATCCTCGCTACCTATTAAAGTGAAATGCCAGAGAATGACATAAAGCCAAGACCCATCAAGCCAACAGTGATAAAGGTAATACCTAAACCACGTAAGCCGTCTGGCACGTCTGAATATTTCATTTTCTCACGGATACCAGCAAGCAAAGTAATTGCTAGCGCCCAACCCACACCAGAACCGATACCATAAACCACTGATTCAGTGAAGTTATAGTTACGTTCAACCATGAAAGATACCGCACCAAAGATTGCACAGTTAACTGTGATCAATGGTAGGAAGATACCTAACGCGTTATAAAGTGCTGGGAAGAACTTATCTAATGCCATTTCAAGAATTTGTACAAGTGCCGCAATAACACCGATAAACGTCAAGAAACGTAAAAAGCTAAGATCCGCGTCAGGATAACCAAGCCACTCAAGTGCACCAGGTGCAAGAACCGCATGATAAACCAAGTTGTTAACTGGTACTGAGATACCCAATACCACGATAACTGCCACACCTAGACCGATAGACGTTGTAACTTTCTTTGATACTGCAAGGAAAGTACACATACCTAGGAAGAAGGCCAAAGCTAAGTTTTCAATGAAAACTGCTTTTACGAATAAACTAATATAATGTTCCACAGTCTGCCCCTTACCCTTTCGCTTCTACTTGGTCTTTCTTATAAGTACGAAGTACCCAAATGAATAAACCAATGATGAAGAATGCACTAGGCGGTAAAATCAATAGACCCATAGGTTGATACCAACCACCATCTTGTACAAGAGGGATGATTTCAACACCAAATAATGACCCTTTACCAAATAGTTCACGAATAAAGCCAACAGTCAGTAACACTACTGAGTAACCTAAGCCATTACCGATACCATCAAGGAACGACATTACTGGCGGCGACTTCATTGCGTATGCTTCTGCACGACCCATTACGATACAGTTAGTAATGATTAGACCAACAAATACAGACAACTCTTTCGCCGTAGCGTAAGAGAAAGCTTGTAATACTTGGTCAACCACGATTACCAATGATGCAATAATGGTCATTTGCACGATAATACGTACAGATGACGGGATCTGGTTACGAATAATTGAGATAAAGAAGCTTGAGAACGCTGTTACCAAGGTCAATGCGATTGACATGATTAAAGCATTTTTTAAGCTCGACGTTACCGCAAGCGCAGAACAAATACCAAGTACTTGTAATGCGATTGGGTTATTTGCCAGTACCGGACCAAATAGGACCGACTTCATTTCTTTAGTATCAGCCATTATTTCAACGCTCCTTCACGTACTCTCGCAAGGAAAGGACCAAAGCCGTTTTCGCCAGTCCAAAAGTCAACTGTGTGATCAACACCATTTGAAGTTAAAGTTGCACCAGATAAACCATCAATTTGATGATCATTTTTAGCACCGCTTTTTACTACATCAATAGGTAGCTCTTTGCCACCCCATTTAGCAGTCCATTGTGGATTTTGAATTTCCCCACCTAGACCTGGTGTTTCACCGTGCTTATAAAAGTTAATATCTTTAATTGTCTCGCCATCGCTTTCAAGCGCTAAGAAACCATACATAATACCCCAAAGGCCATAACCTTGGATTGGTAAAATGATAGCATCTGTAGAACCGTCTGCTTTTTTCGAGATATATGCAGGAGACTCATGAGTCATACGCTGAATACCAGCGATATCCTTAATGCCCTCTGCTTTTAATGCAAAGCTAATTTTTTGATCAAACTTACTTTTTTCAAAGTCGAAAGCGTCAATTTTAGCCTGAACTGCTTCGCCAGCTTGAGACTCACCTGTTTCCATATTAACTAGGCGAGTTTCGATCTTAGCTTTAAAAGTTTCTGATACAGAACCAGACACATCAATGCCCGCAGCTGCCAAGATATTTTTTTGAATATCTTGCGTTTTGTTAGCTTGCTGTAAAGGGCGAAGCTGAACTGAAGCAAACGATACGATGATTGCACACACTAAACATAGTGCTACAACAACGCTTAGCGTTTTGCCGATTGATTCGTTATTACTAGACATTACGTGCCAACCTCCGCTTGATATTAGCTTGCACTACGAAGTGATCGAACAATGGTGCAAATAAGTTAGCAAATAAGATTGCTAGCATCATACCCTCAGGGAATGCAGGGTTAATTACACGGATCATTACTACCATCACACCAATTAGTGCGCCATATGCGAACTTTGCTTTGTCAGTAAATGCTGCAGACACAGGGTCTGTCGCCATAAAGAACATACCAAAAGCAAAACCACCAAGTACAAAGTGCCAATGCCAAGGCATTGCAAATACTGGGTTAGTATCAGAACCAACAGCATTTAATAAGAATGCAGTTGCCACCATACCCAAGAATACACCTAGCACGATGCGCCATGAAGCAATACGTACGTAAATGAGGAATAAGCCACCAACTAGCAATGCAAGTGTCGATGTCTCACCTACTGAACCTTGAATGAAACCATAAAACGCATCCCACCAAAGAGCCATGTTGCTGTAATCAAGTGAACCAACAAACGCTTGACCTAGCATAGTTGCACCAGAGAATGAATCTACTGCGGTCCATACTGTGTCACCTGAAATTTGTGCAGGGTATGCGAAGAATAAAAACGCACGACCCGCTAATGCAGGGTTTAAGAAATTACGACCAGTACCACCAAAGATTTCTTTAGCGATTACTACACCGAATGTAATACCTAGTGCAACTTGCCATAAAGGAATGGTTGCAGGTAGGATAAGCGCGAATAACACAGACGTTACGAAGAAACCTTCGTTAATTTCATGCTTACGCACTGAAGCAAATATAACTTCCCAGAAACCACCTACAGCAAATGTAACTGCGTAAATAGGTAGGAAGAAACATGCGCCATAAAACATTTTAGCGCCCCAGCCGGATTCAGCAGTTAATTCACCACCAAATATCTGGAACAGGCCAACTTGCCAAGAATTTGCTAGTTCAAAACCTTGTGCTAATGCACCAGCGGCCTGATGACCGATATTGAACATACCAAAAAACATTGCAGGGAACGTCGCCATCCACACTAAAATCATCATGCGTTTTAGGTCGATGTTATCACGAACGTGTGTCGCGCCTTTATTTACGTGACCAGGGGTATAAAAAATAGTTGCAGCTGCTTCATACAGCGCATAAAACTTTTCATGTTTACCACCGGCTTCAAAATGCGGCTCGATATCTTCTAGAAATTTCTTTAAACCCATCTCTCTAGCCTTCCTTCTCGATCGTAGTCAAGCAATCGCGTAGGATTGAACCATACTCGTATTTGCCTGGACAAACGAAGCTACATAACGCTAAATCTTCTTCATCAAGTTCAAGCGCCCCTAATGAAATTGCACTATCCAAATCACGGGCAATTAAGTCACGTAATAAAGGCGTTGGCAAAATATCTAAAGGCATAACACGCTCATAGCTACCAAGTGGTACCATGGCACGTTTTGAACCACCTGTTGACGTTGTCATTTTAAATAAACGACTCGGTGTTAGGTGTGATAAGAAAGTACGTGTTACAGAGAATTTATCTGTGCCTGGAGCAATCCAACCAAACAACTCTTTTTCGCGACCTTCAAGTAATACCGATACTTGAATGTGGTAACGACCTAAGAATGCTTGAGGACCTTGTGAAGTAGCGCCCGCTAAAACAGAGCCAGAGATAACACGGTTATCGCCGTCTTCTAATTCGCCTGCAACTAAATCATCTAAAGCAGCACCCAGTTGAGTTTTCACTAAACGCGGGTTTTTAACACGCGGACCAGCAAGAGAAATCACACGGTCTGTGCTAATTTCACCAGTTAGGAATAAGTGACCAAAGGCAATAACGTCTTGGTAACCGATATGCCAAACTTGCTTGCTTACCGATACTGGATCTAAATGATGGATATGTGTGCCAACAAGGCCAGCCGGATGTACGCCACCAAACTCATGTACTTCTACTTGAGGAATTGATGAGCTAGGTACTTGGCTACCTGCTTGTTTACAAACAAATACCTTACCATCGGTCAGACGTGATACCACAGCTAAACCTGCTTCAAATGCTTGTACATTTTCAGCAATAATCACTGCAGGATCTGCAGCAAGAGGGTTAGTGTCGATAGCCGTCACAAAGATCGAACTAGGATTTGCATCCACAGCTGCTACTTTGCTGAATGGGCGAGCACGTAATGCTGTCCATTGACCTGACTGGATTAGTACTTCTTTGGCTTTTTCACGATCGAGACTCGAAAGTTGCTCAGTCGAGAAAGCGTCAAAGGTGATTTGCTCACTGCCGTTTATTTCAATAACGACAGATTGCAGCACACGTTTTGCACCACGATTAATTTCTTTTACTGTACCAGCAGCTGGAGCAGTAAATAATACACCTGGATTCTTTTTGTCTTCAAAAAGTACCTGGCCTTTTTTAACTTGGTCATCCACACGAACATGCATGGTTGGACGCATACCAATAAACTCTTCACCTAGCACAGCTACACGTTTGACGGTAGAACCATCATGAATAACTTGCTGAGGCGCGCCCTCTATGGGTAAGTCCAGACCTTTTTTTATGTTGATCATACGCACTTGCACTACATTAACGGAAAGAAACTGAAAAATCGTACCGACCACGTCGCTTTTCTTGATAACCCTAAGCCAAATTCAAGATAACGAAGAACCGCCTGTTTAAATTACAAAACAAGCAACGCAGTAAAATTCCTCACATATATTGCCCGAATTTTAACATCAATCAGGGTCACTATGCGAGTGTAATTATGAAATTTATACGACAGGAGCAGTTATTTAACCTATTAGCCGCATTTGAATAAAATTCAATATAGACCAAAGTGCTATTGCTTGCGAGGTGGGATGGAAATTAATCCGCTAAATAACGATAAAGTAAAATTTATCAATAAAAAAAGTCGCCATAGCGACTTTTCAAATAAACATGGCTGAATTAATCAATCATGTTAGCTATAGCGGCAACTGGATCGACATCTTGTTCATAATCAACAGCATCAATACCAAACCCAAATAAACGTAAAAACTCATTGTGGTAACCCACGTAATCAGTTAATTCGTCTATTGTTTCTGTGGTTACGCTGTCCCACACAGTTTGAATACGCGCTTGTACATCATCTTCCAGCTCTTTGTAGTTTTGGAATAAATGACCGCCGTCATCAAAGCGTGGTGAGTCTCCATAAAGGTTCTCAGTAAATAACGCGTGAATTTGCTCGATCGTGCCTTCATAGGTCCCATCCGCTTTCATTACTTTAAATAGCGCTGAAATATAAAGCGGCATAATAGGAATTGCAGAACTTGCTTGGGTGACCACTGCATTTAATGATGATACATAAGCTTCACCGTTTAATGCTTTAGTTGATTCTTTGATTGCTACGGTTGCGCGATCTAAATCTTCTTTCGCTTTACCAATAGTCGCGTGACCGTAAATTGGCCATGTTAGTTCTTTACCGATATAAGTATAAGCACTGGTTTTAAAGTTATCAGCTAGTACATCAGCCTCTTTTAATGCATCAATCCACATTTCCCAGTCTTCGCCGCCCATCACTTTAATAGTGTTATCAATATCATCTTGGTTTGCAGCTTCTACGGTAATAGCATCAATTTCACGTTTTGAGGTGTTTAAGTTTTTAGTCGTAACTGAGTTACCAATTGGCTTAAGCGTTGATGAGTAAACTTCGCCGGTATTTGGATCAGTTCGACGCGGCGATGCAAGGCTGTATATAACTAGGTCTACTTTGCCTAAATCCGCTTTAATTGTATCAATCGCTTTTTGTTTGATTTCGTTAGAGAACGCATCGCCATTAATATTTTTTGACCATAAACCTTCAGCGTCTGCGGCCGCTTGAAATGCAGCAGTATTATACCAACCTGCAGAACCGGTTTTACGCTCAGTACCTTCTTTTTCGAAGAAAACACCTAAAGTTTTAGCACCGCCACCAAATGCAGCAGTAATACGAGATGCAAGGCCATAGCCAGTTGAAGCACCGATAACTAATACATTTTTAGGGGCATTTTTTAATGCGCCTTGTTGTTTTACATAGTTAATTTGTTCTTGTACGTGCTCTGCACAACCTACTGGGTGGGCGTTAGTACAAATGAAACCGCGAATTTTAGGCTTAATGACCATTGATCATCCTATATTTATCTCAATAAAAATTAGCGCTAGTTTAAAGGCTAATTGTAAAAATACAGGTCTGATGAGTTTTGTGTACTCTCAGACCTTGCCGTTAATCTAATTTAGAGCCACCTAAACAAGTCGGTGAGTCAGCAACCTGACCACTTTGCTCTGTAAATTCATCAGGAGTAAAAGTATGGATAGCCAATGCATGAATATGATTCGCTAACTCATCTTTTAGCACTTCATTAATTTGACGATGGCGTTGCAATAAACGTTTACCGCTAAACTCTTCACTTACTACAATCACTTTAAAGTGTGAATCGCTACCACGACTATGCATATGGCTTTCGTTCACCACATTAAGGTGCTTACACGCAATCGCATCAGCTAACTTGCTTTCAATCTGTTGTTGCATTGACATAAAACACTCATATTTTACTGGTTATTTATGTGCTTACTATATCAAGGCCACTACTATAAAGGCCAACAAATATTCATTTTTGAAAAATTGTTCGAAAAGTTAAGTTGATTCGAGGGTGTGCCAAACGTGTTTGTTTAGGAAGCGCATGTAGATATTGTTGCTGGCTAAGTCCATTCATAACCAAGCAACTCCCGCTGTGTAACGTAAGCGAAGTGACTTCCTTGGTTACTTTATGTTTTATTTTAAATACTCGTTCAGCCCCTAATGAAATCGATACAATAATAGGCTCATGGCCAAGTTCTGCTTCATCATCGGCGTGCCAGCCCATGCAATCATTCCCATCACGGTATAAGTTAACCAATAAGGCATTAAATCCAACATCAAATTGTTTATTTAATCGTAGTCGCATGGCATCTAATACATCTGGCCATGGTTCAACATTTAATGTCGAACCAGAATAACCGTAACGCACACCAGCATCAGCAATAAAACATTGCATACGTGGAATGGGATTCGTTTTCCCAAACACGGTCGTTTTTGGTTGCTGCCAAGTCAGTGAGTCGCGTAAATAGTAGAATAAATCGAGACTTTTTTGCGCACTTAACGCTTTTGCTTGGTAGTAAAAGCCATTTGGTAACATATGGGGGTTGGCCTTTTGCCGTTGCATGTTAGAATTTACCTATCATTTGATTACTGATCACTAACTATTATGACCACGCAAGCACAGTTCGGCGATAAAACATTTACTCTTGAACGTTTTCCATTGGATCAAAAAAACCGTAGCTTACAAGCTTGGGATTCAGCAGACGAGTACCTAATTGACTATGTTACTGAACATTATCCTGATTGTCGCTCTTTGCTGATTTTAAATGATAGTTTTGGAGCCTTGTCTTGTTATTTCAGTAAACAACAATTAACGGTTTGTTCAGTAAACGATTCTTATATTAGCCACCAAGCGGCGGCTTACAACTTAGCAGAAAATAAAGTACCAACCACCGCATTTAGCCAGCTAGATAGCTTATCGGCTTTGCCTGAACACGTTGATTTAGTTATCTTAAAAGTGCCACGCACATTGGGCTTCTTGCAATATCAATTATCTGAGCTCAGCGAAGTACTTGCACCTGGCACTCCGGTTATTGGCGCAGCAAAAACCAAAGATGTACATAATTCAACAATTAAAGCATTCGAGCAATTTATTGGTGAAACTAAAACTAGTTTAGCAGTGAAAAAATCTCGCCTAATTATTAGCCAAGCGGAAGGTGGTTATAAAGCTGCTGATTTTCCTGTTAATTGGCCTCTTGAAGGCACTGATTTTACCATTAGTAATCACGCCAATGTGTTCTCGCGGGATTCTCTGGACATTGGTGCACGGTTCTTTTTTGACTTTTTACCACAAACCAATAAAGCAAAAAGTATTATTGATCTAGGTTGCGGTAATGGTGTGGTGGGTTTGATGACACTCGCACGCTGCCCTAACGCTGAAGTTACCTTTGTGGACGAATCATATATGGCGGTTGAATCAGCACGATTAACTGTAGAGCTCAATATGGAAGATAAGTTTGAGCAATGCCGCTTTATTGAAAATGATTGCTTAACGGGCTTTGAACGTGAAAGTGTCGATGTAGTGTTATGTAATCCGCCTTTTCACCAAGCACAAGCCGTGACAGATCACATTGCATGGCAAATGTTTAAACAAGCCAAAGACACATTAAAAAATGGCGGAGAATTACGTATTATTGGTAACCGCCACCTGGACTACCATGACAAACTAAAACGTATGTTTGGCAATTGTGAATTACTTGGTTCAAATAAAAAGTTTGTAGTATTAAGTGCCACTAAAAATAATGGAATGCTATAGCTATGATGAAATATGTTTTACCTTGTTGTGCTTTATTATCACTGTCGGCTTGCAGTAGTCAGCCTAATCAATTGATCTTAAATCCGCTCTATCAAGGTGGCAAATTAAGCTCAATTAATCAAAGTTTAAGTACCAGTGTTATTGATCTTAGAGGTGACCCAGCAACATTAAAATTAATAACCTCAGACAAAACCCAAACAATTGCCAGCCAAGGCCTTACTGAATCAATTAAAAGTGCCCTTGATAGCGCTCTTAGCCGAAACGGTGCAAGCATTTCAAATCTTGCGACTACTCGTTTTGAAGTTGATATTCATACACTGCAAGCCGTAGTAACTGAAAAAATGATGTCGCATACCAGCAATGCAAAGATTGAATTAGGTGTGCGTGTTATTCGCAGCGATAGTAACTTCAGTAAAATTTACCGTGGTAATGCAAGCCTTGAAGGACCACTAGGTCACGATAGAGCAAAAATTGAAGGACAACTCAATAAGTTGACTGAGCAGTTAATTACCCGCATGGTATCAGATCCTGAATTACTCGCATTTTTAGAAGGTTAACCATGAAACGTCTATTTTTATTATTTATATTAGTGCAACTTAGCCAAACCGCAATGGCAGCGACCGAAGGACGCTTTGTGCAAAAAAACAATATGTTCCCACGAGTTGAAATAACCACCACAATGGGGAAAATTATAGTCGAGATGGATCGCTCAAAAGCCCCTATCACCGTCAATAATTTTTTAACTTACGTGATGGATGGCAGCTATAAAGGCACCGTATTTCATCGTGTTGAACGTGATGTAGAAAACGACCGAGACTTTGTCATTCAAGGTGGTGGTTACGATAGAAATTACGACGGCGTTTATGAAGGCGATCCAATCTTTAATGAAAGCGGTAACGGTTCAAAAAACGATATGTACAGTATCGCCATGGCCTATCAAGATCGTCAACCTCATTCTGGTACTCGTCAGTTTTTCTTTAACATGGACAATAACGACCACCTAAACCCAGGTAAAGACTGGGGCTTTGCCGTGTTCGGTATGGTAATGGAAGGCTACGAAACGCTTGATAAAATCATGCAAGTTGAAACGGGATTTAATGAAAAAATTGGTTATGACTTTGTACCAAAAACCCCGGTTGTTATTTTAAATATAACTGTATTAGAGCCAACCCCACTATAACAATAAAAATAGCGGCCAAACCGCTATTGCCAATGAAGGCGTTATGACTAAAAGCTTGTCGGTATCAGAATATTTTTCGTACTTTAAAGATAAACGACTTATAAATGTGTTTATTTTTGGTATGAGCAGCGGTTTTCCTTGGGTCCTCATAGGCTCCGTGATGTCTGCGTGGCTAAAAGATGAAGGCCTCAGTCGCAGCATGATTGGCTTATTTGGCATTGTATTTGGTGCTTACAGCATTAATTTTTTATGGTCACCCTTAGTCGATAGAATACAGCTGCCGTTGCTATATAACTGGCTAGGCCAGCGCCGTAGTTGGATACTATTTTGCCAATGCTTTATTTTGCTCGGAGTTATTTTACTGGCAGGATTAGATATCACCGCGCATTTAGCCATCGCAGCTGCGTTATGCTTATTAATTGCTATCGCCTCAGCGACTCAAGATATTGCTATTGATGCTTTTCGTATCGATACCCTCAGTGAAAACGAAAGCCATAAAGCAACCGCCGCAGCAGCGATGGCTACTTCTGGTTGGTGGAGCGGTTATGCTCTGCTAGGTGCTATTCCGTTTTATATGGCAGATATGCCAAGTATTGACTGGCCACAAGTGTATTACTTTTTAGCTATTGTGATGTTATTACTTATGAGTTGTGTATTTTGGGCAAAAGAACCTGAATCTAACCGCGAAGTTGTACATGCAGAACTAGAACGTATTTATCGGCAAAAGCTGGCGCTTGGTAAGCAAACACAATTAACTAAAGTTGCAGCATGGTTGGCTGTTACTGTACTTGATCCTTTTAAAACATTCTTCGCTCGTAATGGCGTGAAGACTGCACTTGCGCTGCTCGCTTTTATCTTTTTATTTAAAATTGGTGAAGCATTTCTGGCCCGTATGTCGATTGTGTTTTATAAAGAAGTCGGCTTTTCGAACACTCAAATAGCAAACTATTCAAAGCTCGGCACGGGGCTTATCACCATTGTGTTCGCATTTTTAGGCAGTATTTTTAATCACAAGTACGGCATCGTTAAAGGTTTGTTTATTAGCGGTGTGGCAATGGCTGCTTCTAACTTAATGTTTTCTTGGATCGCTCTCGCAGGCCCGCAAGAACACTTGTACGCAATGGCAATTGTCGTAGATGGCTTTACTCAAGCATGGTCATTAGTTGCTATGGTAGCATTTATATCTATGCTATGTGATCGCGCTTTTAGCGCAACACATTATGCTTTATTAGCGTCATTGGGGAATTTAGGACGAACCTTACTTTCAAGTTACAGTGGTGTGGTGATTGATGATTGGTTAGGTGGGAATTGGTCGTTATTTTTTATTTTGACTGCCTTGATGGTAATACCATCACTGATATTTTTATATCTTATTCGGCATAAATTGTATGAGTTAGAAAATAGTTACCACGGTAGGAATTAACAAGGGAAAGAAATCATTTCACATCAATGAGAGCGCTTCCCTGCGCTTACAAAAAGAAACTAAATATTAGTCTTCTTTTAATAAGCCTAAACCTTCATACGGGTCGACTTCTAATGCATCACAATAACGTAAAAATTCAATTACGTCTAAACGGCGCTCTTGGTTTTCAATTTTGCCAATAAATGAATGTGGTGTACCAAGTACTTGAGCAAGGCTACGCATTGTGTGACCTTTCTCGTGACGCTTAGTTTTAAGCCACTTTGTTAGTTTTGAGTTTTCTTCAGAAGAAACTGTTTTACCCATCATAAAAAACATCTCCTACTAGATGATTTAAAGTTAATTAATTAAGAGTGAAATTTGCCCGTCTCGCTCTTGGATACATTATATACTATTCAGACTCATGTGAAATAACTAATTTCAGCCGAGTACCCATTTAAGGAATCAGCTATTATAGATGAGCAGCTTTATTGTTAAAGTCACAACAAAACGCACGTTCTATAATTAGTTCCTTTTTAATGTAACAAATAATTAATTTAAATAAACCTTTTTTATGATTAATTATTTTTGACTTATAAATTAAATAGTTACATTATTAACTGTCCCTTTATTGTTAGGAGCAAGCGTTTATGTTCAGATTATTGTTTTTACTACCCATTATCCTCTGCTTAGTTTGGTACTTTTTTCTTAAATCAAATGGCGTACCGATCAAAAAAGGTAAGAAAGGCTTTATATATATTTTAGCGTTTTCTGCAATAGTGTTAGGTTTTTTTATTCTAATGCTCCAAGTCACTCACCCTACATAAATGAGTGACTTAAGCTAAAGTAAGCCAATTTGACGTTCACTTAGCATCTATAAACAAAAAATAAGCGCTAAAGTCAGCAAGGTTACAAAGCTCAGATCAGCAACAACAGCATCAGTTAATGAAATAATAGCTACGCAGTAATTTTAGATAAGAAGATTTTTTAGGTAATAAAAAAGCCGCTAGCTGCGGCTTTAATCAATTGCTTTAAACGCTGAAACTAGCGCCACACCCGCAGGTGGTAGTTGCATTGGGATTGGAAACAAAAAAGCGTGCGCCTTCAAGTCCTTCGGTGTAATCCACCTCACCATCAACTAAATATTGAATACTCATTGGGTCAACCACTAAGGTTACGCCATTTTTTACAATTTCTAAATCGCCTGGGTTTGCTTTTTCATCAAAAGTAAAACCATATTGGAAACCTGAACAACCTCCGCCTGTTACATAAACACGCAGTTTTAGATCTGGATTTTCTTCTTCGTCGATTAACTGTTTAACACGAACAGCAGCTGCATCGCTGAACTTAATGGGTAATTCTTCTGACATACCATAACCCTCTATACCTACATTGCTTTGATTATCTAATACCCGAGTGTTTTAATCAAGTATAGTAAACAACTACTAATTTCTTCTATAACTAGGTTGTCATCAGGAAAACCGATCCATCTTCAATAAGCTTGATCAAAAGTCACTTCTAGAGCTGACAATTTCACCTCGCATGTAATAGTGCTTTTTATCTAGCGCATCTGAATTTGTACTTTCATCATAATCAGTTACTGCAAAGCTCTCGACATCTGCATCATGGATGCGCTGAACACCATCAGACTGGCTATAATGATATACACCACTTTTATCCTTAATATAATTTCGCTCAATTCCCTCGAAAGAGTCAGGATCAAGCCCGTTTATTGCGCTGGTTTCATTTCCAGATAAATAATAAATATTACTTTTATCGCGAGCGAACTCATAGCTTGTAGTGAGTATTTCAAACGTCTGCAAGTCGGCCTCCGGTACAATAATATTTTCGCCATAAAAAATGTGGTTTTTATCTTTGGCATAACCGCTAAATAACGGTGTAAAAGAGTCGAAATCAACAGCTTTCAATATTTCATCATCATAGTAAACTGTATATTTCCCTTCTGTTTCTGAATAATTCCATTGTGGGAAGTCATCATCAAAATTTGAAAATGTTCGGGGATTTGCAGCTTCTATAATTTGATTTCTCAAGACCACTTGAGTGTCATTAAGCCAATATAATTTGTGACTGATTAATTGCCCTTTAATATTACGAGGGTCAACATCAGAAACCCGCTTCCCAAAATAATAAAAACTATGATTGTCGCTGGCATATAGTGACGTTGAATGTTCATTTTCATAGTCTTTGCTATCATAAGTAATGAAGCTATCAGGGTCTGCACCTGAAATCACTGTACCACTAAAATACACTGTATTATTAACAACAGCATAGCCACTATTTGGCACCCCTTTAATCATGTTAATAAACAAACTTGAATACCCAAAAACTACAAAAACAATGCAAACAACGACGGCACTTATTTTAGCTAATAAAAAACTGTTAATGCCTAAATAATTAATACCAAACAACCCAAATAAAATGAAGATGCCTACTGGGAAAAGCAAAAATAACATTACACTCAAAACTGCCGCTTTATTATCCACAGCTCCAGGAGCTGCAAGCATCATCGGTGACATCATCACCATTAAAGGCCAAGCCATTAATGCAAATGTAGTTATAATACTTAATAGTAGGTGCATAAAACCCTTCCAAAATTGAATATCCGTTTCTATGAGCTTGCAACTTACCCAAAGCCTTACTAAATATCAATTTGCTTTAAGTGAAATACCAGTAAAAATCTCAAGGACTTCCATTAACTATTTTGATAAACTGCCCGCTGAAATAGGTGGCGAGGAAATATGCATGTGGCTTGAAACGCTTAGGCGTCGCTTGGCAAAGCCAAAAACATCGGTGCAATTGTGCTTACTCGGCGTAAGTGCTGGACTCATTGCGGCGTTTTTGATCATTCTATTTCGCTTAACTATTCTATTTTTCCAAGGTTTATTCCTTGAAAATCCTGACGATTTTACTACCTTACCGCCTCTTGAGCGGGTTTTAATGCCTATTATTGCTGCCTTTTTAATTGCGCTATTTGCTGCTTTGACTGGTTTTAAACATTATCGATTAGGTATTCCCTTTGTTATTCACCGTATTAAACGCCATTACGGGCAAATGCCGTTATACAACACGGTAAATCAATTTGTCGGTGGTGCACTGGCATTGATCAGTGGTTTCTCGGTTGGCCGTGAAGGGCCATCTGTACATATGGGCGCAACCGGTGCAAGTTTGCTGGCCGATAAATTACATTTGCCTCATAACGCCATGCGGACACTCAGCGGTTGTGGAGTTGCAGCTGGTATTGCCGCATCATTTAATACACCACTTGCAGCTGTTATTTTTGTGATGGAAGTGGTGCTTAGGGAATACAAAGTACATATATTTGTGCCAATAATGCTCGCTGCAGTCACTGGTGCACTGGCGACGCAGTTTGTATTTGGTGACGCATCAGAATTAGCACTGATCACAGTGACGGCATTAAGTGGCTGGCACTATCCATTTTTAATCCTGTTTGGTATGGCTTTGGGCGCGGTTGCTTATGCTTTTAACCAAAATCTAATGTTGATCATTCGTACCTTCAAACCTTTGAGTATGTTTCCACGTTTATTGCTGGCAGGTCTGATTGCTGGCGGCATTGCTTATATGGTGCCACAAGCGATGGGTTCTGGTATGAGTGCAATAACTTTGGCCGTAGAAAGCCCTGATGATGTGCAACTATTAACCACTATTTTAATTGCTAAATTACTGGCGACATTATTTGCAATTGGCTTGGGGATTCCCGGCGGGATCATTGGCCCAGTGATTGGTTTAGGCGTACTGATGGGCACTTTAATGGCCTTTTTTGCACAATTTATTAGTCCCGGCGTTGATATCTCTGGTACTTATAGCGTCTTAGGCATGGCAGGCTTATTAGCAGCCACCTTACATGCTCCACTGGCTGCTTTAACTACGGTAATGGAGTTAACCTCAAGTCCTGAAATAATCGTGCCGGCCATGTTAGTTATCTCAGCGGCATACGTCACCGCATTACAAGTATTTGGCAATCGGTCGATATTTTTACAGCAGCTCGACTTTCAAGGTTTAGCCTATCATGTCTCCCCTGCCACCGAAGCACTGCAAAAAGTCGGGGTAATGGACGAGATGGATGAAAACTTCAAACTACTCTATTCAGATGATAAAGAACAAATAGAAAGCACCTTAAATGCTGTTGATAGCCAAACCCCGTTAATTGTTTATGATCCTGAAAATGGTTATCGCCTTGCAGAATATGATTTAAGTTTAATGTCAGATCAAAATATTTCGATCAACTACATCAGCTTGCAAGGGATCAGCAGTCAAGCTACTTTGGCCGATGTGTTTGATGTATTAAAAGATAAGCGCAGCGGAGCTGTGTATATTTATAACTTACTCGATAATCAACAAATTATGGGAATAATGCGCTGGGATCAGATCCGCCACATTCTTACCATACGTAATAGCTTACTGTAACTAACAATAAGAGAACATTATGAGCGCGCTACTGATCTACAAAGCCTTACATGTATTTTTTATGATTGCCTGGTTTGCTGGCATATTTTACTTACCCCGCCTCTTTGTTTATCACGCTATGAGCGAAGAAAAGTCCTGTAACTCCATGCTCAAAGTGATGGAGCGACGGTTACTGTATTTTGTGACGCCATTTGCAGTACTAACGGCGGTGTTTGGCGTGCTGACAATTGTTGAATATGGCCGCGACTGGTTTAAATACAGCATGTGGATGCACTACAAATTAGTATTAGTGATCGTGCTATACATTTACCATGGCTATTGTTTTAAATTACTGGCGGATTTTAAACACGACCGTAATACTCGCAGCCACCGCTTTTATCGTATTTTTAACGAACTACCGGTATTAGTGCTATTAGTCATCGTATTTTTAGCTATAACTAAACCCAGCTTGTAAAATTTGCTATATAACCAAACCACTTCAAGATGCAGAAACTCGCTTCTTGAGGTGGTTTGGGTATAATATTGCGCGATTGCGTGCCCATCGAAGATGGTTAATCGCGCCCCTTTTGAATGTGATAGGAACAGCCCCCATGTTAAGTTTCCAAGGTGAAAATATTCTTTCTGTCAATCAGCTCGATCGCGACTGTATTGAACGTATTTTTGCAGTAGCCAAAAAAATGGAGCCGTATGCTAAAAAGCAAAAACGCACCAATGTATTAGAAGGCGCAATCTTAGCAAACTTATTCTTTGAGCCAAGTACCCGTACCCGCGTAAGCTTTGGTACAGCCTTTAATTTATTAGGTGGTTTGGTTCGTGAAACAACGGGGATGCAAAGCTCTGCATTAGCCAAAGGCGAGTCTTTATACGATACCGCGCGCGTTATTTCAGCTTACGCCGATGCGGTCGCTATGCGCCATCCTGATGCAGGCTCAGTGGCTGAATTTGCTACTGGCTGCTCAGTGCCGGTGATCAATGGTGGCGATGGCCCTAACGAGCACCCAACTCAAGCATTACTTGATTTATTGACAATTGAGCGTGAACTACATCGCTTCGATCAAAAAATAGATGGTATGCATATCGCCCTTGTTGGTGATTTAAAATACGGTCGTACCGTGCATTCATTATCAAAATTATTATGTCATTATAAAGATATAAAATTTTCGATGGTGGCACCTGATGGCTTACAAATGCCTAGCTATATTCTTGATGCCGTCGATAATGCGGGCCATAAAATTGAAATCGTCGATAAAATGGAAGGTAACTTAGCCGCCGATATCGTCTATCAAACCCGTATCCAAGAAGAACGCTTCCCATCGCAAGAAGAAGCCAATAAATACCGTGGTGGTTTTAGAATTAGCCAATCAATTTATAACACCCACTGCAAACCAAACTCCGTGTTAATGCACCCATTACCACGCGATAGTCGTATAGAAGCCAATGAGCTTGATAACGATTTAAACCTTAATGACAATTTAGCTATTTTCCGCCAAGTACAAAATGGCGTGTTAATTCGCATGGCGCTGTTTGCATTGACACTCGATGTTGCCGATAAAGTAGAGCAATACGAAGTTGCTGTGCCTTGGTTTAGCCGTAAACGCGATAGTTAATTTTAACGTGACAACTAATAGGATTTTTTATGACAATTAGCCAAGATTTATTTGCCCGCGCACAACAATCGATTCCCGGTGGCGTTAACTCTCCAGTACGTGCATTTAATGGCGTTGGCGGCACACCGCTATTTATTACCAAAGCCCAAGGCCCATTTACATTTGATGCTGACGGCAACCGTTATATTGATTATGTTGGCTCATGGGGCCCGATGATCATGGGTCATAATCACCCAGCTATCAAACAAGCAGTGCTTGATGCGGTAGAAAATGGCCTAAGTTACGGTGCGCCAACAGAAGCTGAAATTCTAATGGCTGAAAAAGTAAAAGAGCTAGTACCATCAATCGAAAAAGTTCGTATGGTAAGTTCTGGCACAGAAGCGACCATGAGTGCAATTCGCCTTGCTCGCGGCTTTACTGGCCGCGATAAAATTTTAAAGTTTGAAGGCTGTTACCACGGACATGCTGATTCATTATTAGTGAAAGCTGGCTCTGGCGCATTGACTATGGGCGTACCAAACTCGCCAGGTATCCCTGAAGATTTTGCCAAGCATACATTAACTGTTTCGTTTAATAACCTTGATGAAGTAAAAGCTATTTTTGCCAAATACGCTGACGAAATCGCCTGTATTATCGTAGAGCCAGTTGCTGGTAACATGAACTGTATTCCACCAGTACCGGGCTTTTTAGAAGGCCTGCGTGCAGTATGTGATGAATATAAATCAGTGCTTATTTTTGATGAAGTAATGACCGGCTTTCGCGTAGCCCTAGGTGGTGCACAAGCCTATTACAACATCATTCCAGACTTAACCTGTTTAGGTAAAGTGATTGGCGGCGGCATGCCAGTAGGCGCGTTCGGCGGTAAAACTGAGATCATGGATTACATCGCTCCTGTTGGCCCAGTTTACCAAGCAGGCACTTTATCAGGTAACCCAATTGCTATGGCTGCGGGTCTAAAATCGCTTGAGTTACTGTGCGTTGAAGGACTACATGCTGATCTTGAAGCAAAAAGTAAAGCAATCTGTGAAGGTTTTGAAGCCGCAGCAAAAGCTGCAGGCATCGCCCTAACAACTAACTATGCCGGTGGTATGTATGGTTTCTTCTTTACTGAACAAGAGAAAGTAACCACTTACCAACAAGCAACTCAGTGCGATTTAGAACGCTTTAAAAAGTTCTTTCACTTGATGCTTGAAGAAGGCGTGTATTTAGCACCATCAGCATTTGAAGCTGGTTTTGTTTGCTCTGAACACTCTGAGCAAGAAATTGCCGATACAATTGCAGCAGCAAAAAGAGCTTTTGCTAAGCTTTAAACTATTAAACATAGAAAAGCCCGCAAGGGCTTTTTTTATGTCTAAAATAAACACCTGCTCCAGTAATTACTTTACTGACAGCTTGACCTAAGTTCATAATATGCGATCAAGTGTTTAAAAATGGCATACCCCATGAAATAAATACTATCTTAAAAAGTGCAGAGTAACATATGAGAAATATTACAAACCAAAGACAAGTATTGCATAGCTTTTAAAGTAACAGTCTGGATCTATACTTGAAGCGAAAAGTGATTTAAAAGAAGTAAATCTCTTTGCAGAACAAGCATAAAACTCAGCGCAATCAATATTAATTAATGTCAAACAGCTCCAAGAAATGTCAGAAACATTCACCAAAACAATGAACTATTTAAAATCATAGCAAGATAATAGCTGCGAAAGTTATTGCTGCTTCATTCCCGTTGCTGATGCAGCAGACGTTCTTAAAAGTTCATCTGCTCGCTCTTTTTCTCTTTTTCGTTGCGCTGCAGTAGTGCAGCGTTTTCTTTTAAGCTTTGAACCTGCGATAGCTTCCATATCACACTTGTAACTGTTCGTACTTGCTATTTCTTGCTCTTTCGCACTTTGGCTATCTGCCTTATTTGGTGTGCTACCACAAGCTGCAATTAACGCTACTAAGATAAGTAAAATACTCGTTTTCATCTTTTTTCCCTAAAAGTTTTATTCCTACACGGTGTAGGTTTAAGGAACATATCTTTAAAGCGTAAACTAGTCAATACTCAATTTTGCAGTGCTAGTAGAATCAAATTAGTTTTAACACCTGCTTTGTTATGTATTTAAAACAACCTAAATATCGTAATCAAGAGCAGCTTAGTTACAGCTTGGCCTTGGCTCAAATTCACTGGCTCTAAGTGGCAGTTGAATTACTTTACCGCAGCCCGGTGGCGCTTGCTTACCCGTTAATTCATTAATAAAAGCCCAGCGAATTGAAGGCGGACGAGTATCTGCTATTGCCTCAGGGTTGAGCGGCTTAAGATAACGAATATACGTTTCTAATGCACCAACACTGCCCGTTAAGCCTGTACTTTTATTATCATCACGACCAAGCCAAGCAACGGTTACTGTATTTTGATCAAACCCTGCATACCAACTATCACGTAGATCATTACTGGTGCCCGTTTTACCAGCCAGCTGAATTGATGGGAAATGGGCATTTAAACGTTTAGCAGTGCCATCTTTAGTGACTCGCTTCATCGCGTATTTAGTCATATAAACAGCGGCTTTATCAAAACGCGGTTCAGAACTAACTTGGTGCTGATAAAGCACCCGCCCAACAGAGTCGGTTAATGCCGAAATAGATGTTAATTGACGGTATTCGCCATCAGCCGCCAACGTGGTATAAAGCTGTGCGACTTCAAAGCTCGACATTTCAACGGCACCAAGCAGTAATGATGGATAATGTGATATTTGCTCTTTAGCGCCGAGTTTATTAAGTGTATTCGCGACTTTATCAACCCCGACATCAAGTCCCAAGTTGACCGCAGGAATATTGATACTTTGACTAAACGCTTTATATAGTGGCAGCATACCGCGATATTGATGATCAAAATTCTCTGGTTGCCATACTTTGCCTTGCTCATTAGTCACTTGTACTGGCGAGTCATCTAACAAAGTAGCTAAGTTATAATGCGGTAAACCCAAAGCTGTCAAATACACAGCCGGTTTAACTAACGAGCCTATGTTGCGCTTAGTATCAAGTACGCGGTTAAAACCTAAAAAGCGCGGATCGCGTCCCGCAACTAAAGCAGATATACCGCCTTTCTCTACATTCACTGAGATCATCGCCGCTTCAAGCTGCTCTGTCGTGGCGCGTTTTTCAAGGTAAGGTAGGCTTTTTTCAATTGCCTCTTCCATTGCCGCTTGTTTTTGGAGATCAAAATAAGTGAATACACGCACGCCCGCATCGAGTACTTCTTGGTCCGGTAGTAATTTTTTCAGCTCACGATCCACCAGCTCTAAATAACCAGGATACGATTTAGGCAAGCTGTCTTTCATAGGTGCAATATCAATTGGCCGCTTTAATGCAGCACGGTATTCGCGGGTATCAATTAATTTATTATCAACCATCAAACGTAGCACTAAATCACGACGTTCCATAGTGCGTTCAGGATAACGGCGTGGATTATAATATGAAGGGCCTTTCACCATCGCAACGAGTAGTGCAATTTGATCGAATTCAAGCTCATCAACAGGCTTAGAGAAGTAAAACTCAGAAGCTAAGCCCATGCCATGCACACCTTGGTTATACGATTGACCAAGGTATACTTCGTTTAGATAAGCTTCTAAAATTTGATCTTTTGAATAGCGATAATCTAAAATTAACGCGATCAACGCTTCGTTAAATTTACGGACCAGCGTACGATCACGGGTTAAATAAATATTTTTTGCCAGCTGCTGGGTTAACGTACTACCGCCTTGAACTGTACGCCCTGCTTTAATATTGCTGTATAAAGCCCGCATAATCGAAAACACGGATACACCGTGGTGCTGATAAAAGTTCTGATCTTCAACCACTAGCAAAGTATCGGTAAGCATCGGCGGAAATTTATCCAACGGCACAAACTCTCGATCTTGTTTTGAATCATTGCCTATGCGCGCAATTTGTACTGGCTCTAATCGAGCATTGTTTAAACGCCTGCCAAACTTATCTTTAATACTCGCGAGTTTTTGTCCTGCAAAGCGTAACTCAATAACCTGTGCTTGCTCTAAGCCATCATAAAATTCAAATTCACGACGGAAGATTTTAATACTATCGCCCGCTTTTACATACTGACCAGTTCGACTTAACTGATTGACCGATGAATAGTTTAGCCTATCAAGCTCCCACACCACTTCTTGGCTAGATAAGAATTGTCCTGGGTAAAAACCCATTGCTCGTGCATAAACTTGTGCTGGTAATTGCCATTTATTGCCTTCAAATTGACGCGTAATTTTGGCGTCCAGATAAATTAAATATAAGCCCATCGCAACAATGCCAGCTAAGCTTAGTTTCCAAAAAATAGACCAGACTTTGCGACCAATTCCACGTTTTTTTATATTCGCTGCAGACGTATTTTTAGTCGAAGTTTTTTTCACCGACTTAGACGCTGTGCTTGGTGCTTTCTTTGCCGGGCGTTTTGATGGAGTTTTAGTGGAGCGGGAGTCTTTTTTATCAGCCATTGACGTTGCTATTTATTTCCAGAGTTTAATTTACAGGTGCGAGCTTAGCATATAGCCTAACACCTGCAAAATTAACCTTGACTGAAACTACTTGCCCCGAACTTTGGGCATTAAATTTTTTAACCTCAGTTGCGGTGGCTTCATTTTAGCGTGTACACAACCACAATGAGTGGATCATTGCCGGTATAAAAAATATAAAGCACAAGACAATATTAATAATCAAATCTTTACCCACACCCGCTTTCAAAAACACAGCAACAGGTGGTAAAAATATAGACAAAATAATCAGTAATAGTTTGTTATCCATGCTTAACCTTATTTGTAGTTGGACTAATTTTTAAGCATAGTTACTTATTGTGATTTTTGCTGTTTTAATAAACTTTAATTAAAAAAATTTAGCCTCTGCGTATATACAAAAAAAGCCCTAATCTAAATTAGGGCTTTGCTTTGAACACACAATGATTTTAAAACTTTTTACTTTTACTTAGTTACTGCGTACCGAAACAAACTCAGGGTAAGCATCAATACCACAATCGTGTTGATCCATGCCGTTTAGTTCTTCTTCTTCTGTTACCCGGATCCCCATGGTTTTCTTCAGTATTGTCCACACAATAAGTGAAGCAATAAATACAAAACCTAAGATACATACTAAGCCAATTAACTGGTTAACTATGGTTGCATCAGTATTTGATACTGGCACTAAGATAATACCCAAGATACCGCACACACCGTGCACTGAGATAGCACCTACAGGGTCATCAATTTTAACTTTGTCTAGTGCAACAATACTGAACACCACTAATGAACCACCTAAAATACCCAGTAAACAAGCAAGTAAAGGTGACGGTGATAATGGATCTGCGGTGATAACAACCAAGCCAGCAAGCGCACCATTAAGTACCATAGTTAAATCTGCTTTACCCCATAACACTTTACAAACAAACAGTGAAGCAATGGCACCGGTTGCCGCAGCAGCGTTAGTATTTAATAATATTTTACCAACTGCAGTCGCGTTTTCAGCATCAGAGATAAGTAGTTGTGAACCACCATTAAAGCCAAACCAACCCATCCATAAAATAAATGTACCTAATGTAGCCAATGGTAAATTAGAGCCTGGAATTGGATAAATTTCACCATTTTTACCATATTTACCTTTGCGAGCGCCGAGCATTAATACACCGGCAAGTGCTGCAGCAGCGCCTGTGCCGTGAACAATGGCTGAGCCTGCAAAATCAACAAAACCCATTTCAGATAAGAAACCGCCACCCCATGTCCAGTAACCTTCAACTGGGTAGATAAAACCAGTTAACACTACCGCAAAGGCTAGAAAAGCCCACAACTTCATGCGTTCAGCAACCGCACCCGATACAATCGACATAGCGGTTGCAACAAATACGACTTGAAAGAAGAAGTCAGATTCTAAAGAATGATTAGCATCAGCGGCTTGAGTGCCAATAAGCCCACCTAGAGATGGAATAAAGCCACCTTCAGCATTGTCTACATACATAATGTTGTAGCCAACAAGTAAGAACATGGTACATGCGATGGCATAGAGCGCCACGTTCTTAGTTAAAATTTCAGTGGTATTTTTTGAACGCACTAAGCCCGCTTCTAGCATGGCAAAACCTGCTGCCATCCACATCACTAAAATACCCGACATTAAAAAATAAAATGTATCTAACGAAAACTTGAGTTCTACGATCGTGTTTTCCATAAAGCCCCCTTAAATTGCTTCTTCATCTAATTCACCCGTACGGATACGGACAATTTGATCTAAGTCGTAAACGAAAATTTTGCCGTCGCCAATTTTGCCTGTTGCTGCAATTTTGGTAATGGCCTCAACGACCCGTTGACAATTTTCGGTACGAGTAGCAATTTCCAGTTTAATTTTAGGAATAAAATCAACCTGATATTCAGCTCCGCGATACAACTCTGTATGACCGCGTTGACGACCAAAACCTTTGACGTCAACAACTGTCATCCCCTCAATGCCTAAATCAGCTAGCGCTTCTCGCACATCATCTAATTTGAATGGCTTTATTATTGCACTAATCATTTTCATAGTGGCCCCCTTCGGACGCTTATTGTTATCCTGTTTGCTAAGACAATCCAACCTTTGTGCCACTATTTTTAACGTTTTAAAAACAACAAATTACATAATAAAAACAAATTAACCGCATAAAAAATGCACCATACAGGTGCATTTTTTTAACATCTTAACTGTACTGGTGCAGCAATCTAGTTTTGTCTGACGACACAGTCTCTACTTTGTTCTTTAGCTTGATACAAAGCTTTATCAGCTAAGCGCATGGCACTTGTTAACGTAACATTTTGAAATTTTGTTAAACCAATACTCACCGTAATTGCAAATGCATCACCATTGATCACAAAATCATACTCAGACAACCGCACTCTAAACGCTTCAAGTAACGGGTAAGCTTGATCTAAATCTACATCAGTTAATACAATGGCAAACTCTTCCCCCCCCACGCGTGCAACGGTAAAATCTTTAAACGAACTACGTAATAAATACGCCACTTGCTTTAATGCCTGATCTCCAGCTTCATGGCCAAATTTATCATTGATTGCTTTGAAAAAATCAATATCAAGTAATGCTAAACTATTGTTACGCGAGGTTTCTTTTAGCCGTTTTTCAGCAAATTGATAAAAATAACGGCGATTATAAAGGTTGGTTAAATCATCGCGAAAGGCACTTTCTTTAATATCTGCGATCAGTGACAGCTGCTCCATAGTCTGTAATACACGACAATGAAACTCTTCATTCATAAAGGGTTTGGTTAAAAAATCATTCGCGCCGAATTTAATAAACCGTGCTGATAAACCATGCTTACCCGCACCTGATAAGCCAATAATCGCTAAATCATCACGACCACGAAAATTTCGCACCGCTTTAACAAGCTCAAAACCATCCATTGTCGGCATCGCATAATCAGTTAGTAATAATTTAATCTCTGGATCATTTTTCAGTATTTTTAAAGCTTGCTCACCATCATGCGCATCTTGTACATCAAATAGCTGTTTTTCGAGCATTTGTTTCATTAATGAACGGCTTAAACGAGAATCATCAGCAATTAAGGCTTTGCAACCTTGGTTACGTAATAGCTGAGCGACTAATTTAACCGCATAATGATAAGAATCACGATTATCTTTTATTACATAATCGACTACCCCAAGCTCTAATATTTGCTGGCGTTTATATTCATCAATGGTAGATGTTAGTACTACGGTAGGGATCATTTGGTCTAAAGTATATTTAACAACTTCGCCATTCATCGCATCAGGCAGGGTTAAATCGACCAAAGCAAGCGTATACTGATGTTTTGCAATGAACTCTTTGGTCTCGGCAAGTGACCAAGCAAAATCGACAGCAACATCAAGATAATGAGCTGATAAGTGCCGCAAAACCTGCTGGACCACTTTACTATCTTCAACAACTAAAACTCTTTGCATATATCTTCTCTACACTTCAGGTGGACATTGCGAGGGTAAACTTTTTACGAGTAAAAACTAAAAGTCATAATAAGCAGTAATATACTTTATTATCAGCTTGAGCAAAATATATTGCTGAATATATACGCATAAAATAGAGTATTTACGTTACTGATAATATTTATGTCTAATGCTCACCGATTAATATCGTCGTCTAGTCTCATTCCCTTTGTTATTTACAAAAAAATTATCTTTAATAGGTTAACTATTGTTTAAAGGATCCACCATGAAGCTTATCAGTATCATTAGTGTCTCTGTGGCCATACTTACTTTGAGTGTAAGCACAGCCAGTTATGCAGAAAATCAACGTCGTATCGATGTCGATAGTAAAGTTGTCACCGAACATAAAGCGCGCATCAATGGCGAGCGTTTTTCATATACCGCAACCACAGGCACACAACCGGTATGGGATGACAAAGGCGATGCCGTTGCAACATTGCAATACACTTATTATGAACGCGATAAAGTTGACGATCGCACTAAACGCCCATTGTTAATTTCGTTTAATGGCGGACCTGGCTCTGCATCTGTATGGATGCACTTAGCCTATACTGGACCACGGGTATTAAAAATTGATGACGAAGGCTACCCTATTCAACCGTATGGTGTGAAAGACAACCCATACTCAGTGCTTGATGTTGCTGATATTGTTTACGTTAACCCAGTAAACACTGGCTACTCGCGTATTCTTGAAAACGATAAGGGTGAATTACCAAGTAAAGAAGCGCAAAAAAGCATGTTTTTTGGTGTCAATGCCGACATTAAATACCTAGCAGAATGGTTAAACACCTTTGTAAATCGCACTGAGCGCTGGCGCTCACCTAAATTTTTAATTGGTGAGAGCTACGGCACAACCCGCGTATCAGGGCTTGCCCATGAATTACAAAACAGTCAATGGATGTATATCAATGGTGTTGTGCTGGTTTCACCAACAGACATTGGTATTAAACGCGACGGTCCAATAAAAGCGGCTAACCGTCTACCTTACTTTGCTGCAACGGCTTGGTATCACAAAGCTTTAAGCCCAGCATTGCAAGCTAAAGATTTAGATGAATTACTGCCAGAAGTTGAAGACTTTACCGTTAACAAGCTAATTCCTGCACTTGCTAAAGGTGGCTTTATTAATGATCAAGAAAAACGCGCTATCATTAAACAAATGGCACTGTATGCCGGTGTATCTGAAAAGTTTGTTGCGCAAAACAACCTTGATATTCCTACCAACTTCTTTTGGAAAGAACTACTACGTGAGCGCGGTCAAACGTTAGGCCGTTTAGATTCGCGCTATTTAGGCATGGACAAGCGTGACGCTGGCGAATCTCCAGACTACTGGGCTGAGCTAACATCATGGTTGCATTCATTTACACCAGCCATTAATCACTACTTGCGTGAAGAGCTTAACTATAAAACTGACGTAAAATATAACCTGTTTGGTAATGTACACCCGTGGGATCGCAGCAATAATAATACCGGTGAAAATCTGCGTTTAGCAATGGCGCAAAACCCATACCTCAATGTGATGATCCAATCAGGCTACTATGATGGTGCCACTAACTACTTTGATGCTAAATACACTTTATGGCAACTAGATCCAAGTAGTAAAATGCGTGATCGCCTAAGCTTTAAAGGCTACCGCAGTGGCCACATGATGTATTTACGCCATGCAGATTTAGAAACATCAAATAACGATTTACGTGATTTTATTTTACAGTCACTACCAAAAGAAGGTGAAGCTGCGAAGTATTAAACAGCGCTTAAAACCACAGGATTAAAAAAGCCCGTTTTTACGGGCTTTTGTTTATCGATAATTCGGATATACTCAAACTATTGATTTTACGTTTTTGGAAAACACAGATGACTGAAAACTTCCGTGTTATGTATGCAGGTCTAGCTCAAGATATTGAGCGATCGAATGCGATTAAACAACTGGCTGTAAAGCTCAAAGCCCCTGAAAGTAAAGTAGCTGCATTTTTTGAAAACAACCCCCTATTTGCGCCTTGTGAAAAAGAAAAAGCACTCAAGCAAGCAAAGCTACTTGCCAGCGTAGGCATCAAAAGTAAACTGCAACCAATAACCAACAACACACCAGCGGTAAGTAGCAGCGATACAACCAACCAGCGAGATGAGCGTATTTTTAACGCCCTTGATTACATCACCAGTAGTTTAATTCGCATCGAAGAAAAACTCGACGACCTAGAGCAACGCTTACCAGCCACAACCCAACAACCAGATCCTGATGAAGGCGACGAGTGGCAAACTGACGACCTATTGCTAGATGAAGAGCTGACAACGCCGATCAAAAAACGCAGTAACATGCTGCTGTATTCACTTATAGCTATGGTTGTTGTCTTGCTTGTAGTACTAGGATTGTCGTTTGCATTCCCTGATTTATTCAGTTTTATGGATAATTAACAGATAAAGCAAAAATAAATATGAGCGAAAAAAGAGCACTGATCCGCCAAAAAATCCGTAAAGCACGTAATTCACTGTCAAAATTTGAGCAAGAAATTGCCGCAGAATCGCTTAAAGTGAATTTTACTCAACACTTAAAACAGCAAAAAACTATTAAAAACGCCCATATTGGCATTTATTTTAGCAATGACGCAGAGCTAGATACCTCATTGTTAATAAAAGACCTTTGGACTAAAAACCACACCCTTTACCTACCCGTTATTCACCCATTTAACGGCACTACTTTATACTTTCAGCGCTATGAAGAAAATTCACCCATGAGGGCAAATCGCTATGGTATCTTGGAGCCTAAGTTAAATTGTAGTCAGATATGCCCACTTGCTGAGCTTGATTATCTGCTAATGCCATTAGTTGCATTTGATGATAACGGTAACCGGTTAGGGATGGGGGGTGGCTTTTATGATAAAACTTTGGCGCGCTACGAAAAAGAAAACTGGCATAAACCACAACTGATTGGCCTTGCACATCAATGCCAACATGTTCCAAGTTTACCGGTTGAATCGTGGGATGTACCATTAAATTACATAATCACACCACAGAAAATCTACCATTGGTAAGCAATTTATTTATATACTAATGGCAATCCCTCTCACCTATTGAGCACATAATCATGACACAAGATGAATTAAAAAAAGCAGCTGCTTGGGCTGCACTCGAATTTGTAAAAAAAGACACCATTGTGGGTGTTGGCACAGGCTCAACTGTAAACCATTTTATTGATGCATTAGGCTCAGTAAAAGACACCATACGCGGTGTGGTATCAAGTTCTGACGCTTCAACCGAAAAACTAAAAGCACTCGGTCTTGAAGTATTTGAACTCAATGATGTTGATGCCCTTGACGTGTACGTTGATGGCGCAGATGAAATAAATGCGCTGAACGAAATGATCAAAGGCGGTGGCGCAGCACTAACCCGCGAAAAAATAGTCGCAGCTGTAGCAAAACAATTTGTATGTATTGTTGATGAAACAAAAATAGTGGACACCTTGGGTGAATTTCCACTGCCGGTAGAAGTTATTCCAATGGCACGCAGTTATGTTGCTCGTGAATTGCTTAAACTAGGCGGCGATCCAGTTTATCGCCATGGCGTGGTAACAGATAATGGTAACGTTATTTTAGACGTACATAACTTGTCGATCAGCCAAGCAAAAGATTTAGAGCTGACAATTAACCAAATTGTTGGCGTAGTAACCAACGGCTTATTTGCCCACCGTGGCGCAGATAAAGTGATTATCGGTACCAAAAATGGGCCGCAAATTAGATAAATAGGATGAGGATATGAGTAAGGTATCGTTAGCAAAAGACAAAATTAAAATTCTTTTGCTTGAAGGTGTACATCAAAGCGCTGTAGAAACGCTAAAACGTAACGGCTACAGCAATATCGATTATGTAAAAACCTCATTGCCTGAGGACGAACTAATTGAGCGCATTAAAGATGTGCATTTTGTAGGCCTTCGTTCTCGTACTCATATTTCTGAAGCTGTACTTGAAGCGGCAGAAAAACTGGTTGCCGTTGGTTGTTTTTGTATCGGCACTAACCAAGTTGATTTAAGTGCCGCACGCAAGCGCGGTATTGCAGTATTCAACGCACCGTTTTCTAATACCCGCTCTGTTGCTGAGTTAGTACTTGGTGAAATTTTACTATTGTTCCGTGGTATTCCAGAGCGTAATGCCATTGCTCACCGTGGCGGCTGGTTAAAAACCGCCAATGGCTCATTTGAAGCCCGTGGTAAAACTCTAGGTATTATTGGTTATGGCCACATTGGTACGCAGCTAGGTATCATGGCTGAAAATATCGGTATGAACGTTGAGTTTTACGATATTGAAGACAAGCTAACCCTAGGTAATGCCACACAAGTACATAACCTAACGCAGCTACTGCAACGCGCTGATGTTATTAGCTTACACGTACCTGAAACACCGCAGACTAAAAACCTGATTGGTAGCGCGGAAATTTCAGTGATGAAGCAAGGTTCAATTTTGATCAACGCCTCACGCGGCACTGTAGTTGATATTGACGCCCTAGCAGAAGCACTTCGTGATAAAAAAATCAGCGGCGCTGCCATCGACGTATTCCCAGTTGAGCCAAAATCAAACGATGAAGAATTTGTATCGCCACTACGCGAATTCGACAACGTAATTTTAACACCACACATTGGTGGTTCAACTCAAGAAGCGCAAGAAAACATTGGTATTGAAGTAGCGGGTAAACTAGCAAAATACTCAGATAACGGCTCAACTATTACTGCTGTTAATTTCCCTGAAGTATCACTGCCAGAGCTTGCTAACCGTAGCCGTTTATTACACGTACACCACAACCGCCCAGGTGTGTTAACCCAAATTAACCAAGCGTTTGCCCAGCACGGCATCAACATCGCCGCGCAATACTTGCAAACAGACGAAGCGATTGGTTATGTAGTAATAGACGTAGATACCGACCACTCTGAAATAGCACTAAAAGAACTAAGTGCAGTAGAAGGCACGATCAGAGCACGTATTCTTCACTAATATCAGTCAGCGGTCAAAAAATAAAAGCCGTGCTTGTTAAATCAAGCACGGCTTTTATTTGGATGAAGAATACTACGTTTTTTCAACCTTAGCCGATGAAATATTGCCAGTTTTATTGTCTGTATTAAACAAGCTTCACTTAAGTTACATCTTACTGTATTTGCTTTAACGGCTCACTCTTAAGTATATATTTCAACAACTCTGTCAAAAACTTCTCTATTACTAAATGCCTCAATAGAGGCGTTAGCTAGGGTTTTCCTCTACCAAAACCTTATTGAGAAACGACGCAAGTACGCTGCGCATTTCGTCTACCCAAGGATGAAACAACCAAAAGGTGTGCGGTGTATCGGGTATGGTATACACTTGTTGATGGACGTTGTTTTTAATTAGCTGCGCTACAAAAGCATCTCTGCCAACATGAAAACGGTCATGGGAAGAGTTAATAAATAACGTTGCTGGAGTATGTTTACTTAAATATTCTACCGGCGAAACCGCATGCCAACGTTTTGGCTCTTGTGCATAACGCCCACCTAACCAAAGCGCTGCATAAGAAATCTTTCCAGGTTTATCTTCAAACATCCTAACCGCTGTTGAGGTTAAATCAGCCACGCCGTCAATGTTCACGATTGCTTGCACTGCTTCGTAAGGCGATTTTGTATCGTGATTGGTACTCATAGCCCCGAATAACGTGGCCATATGAGCACCAGAAGACGCCCCTAACACCGCGATTTTTTTGGTATCTATCATATATAATTTATGATGTTGTTTTAGCCACTTAATCGCATCGTTGATATCTGCCATTGCAGCTGGATAGAGCGCCGTTTTAGAGGTTCTATATTCGACACTTACCGCCACAAAACCTTGGCCAGCTAACCAGCGTGCCGTTGGCGTTTGATGAGACTTGTTACCAGTCCTCCATCCGCCGCCATGGATCATTACGACCAACGGTTTCGCCTGCTCTGCTTTATTAGGATAAAATAAGTCAAGGTGCAGCGTTGAGCCATCCACCGTTTTGTAAGCTAAGTTGTAATGTTCGCTGATGGACTGTGCTGTTTGCTCGATATTTTCCGGTTTGTTGATCGGACTAATAAAAGGAAACTGTTTCTTGTTTTTTCGATACTCACTTTCAATGGTGTACTCAGCCATTTCACCACTGAGTGAATTGACCACCTCACGCGTAAATACCAGCTGTATTGCTTGTTGAATACGTGGAGATTGATACCATTCACCCAAGATATTTTCCCAAGTAAAAGATGCTGCTTTACTGTCATTTAGCTGTCTTCTATTCGTTGTTACAAACGCCCCCGGACCGGAAGAATTGTACTCAAAAAAGCGAGCATCTTCTGCTCGAAACACCTTTTTACCGCCGGTTCTGGCCGTCCCCCCCATTGGGTGCCACGCTTGTTGTTGAATATGCGCTCCCATCCAAGTATCTATAAATACTGTTTGTCCTATTGCATTAGGATCTGCATACCTTCCATCAGGGAAAGTAGTAGTTGGATGCCAAGGTCTTCCTAACCCCATACTATTGTCTTGCACTCCTTCCTCTGCGCTAAGTGCACAATCAATAAAAACCAGACCAAATGCTTGCTCAATATTAGTACTTGGTGCAGTAATAAAACCTATGGGTAACTGTTTGTTAGGTCTATTGCGGGTCACTATGTTCGACTTATAAAAAACGGCGGCTCCGCCCCCAAAAATAAAGTCAACATGACCACTTATAGTATTATTGAGAAATAAAGATCTCCCTGCTTTCGTGTAAAGAGTATCTTGATATCCACTGATTTTTACATGATTAAACAATGCTTTATCACTACCATAGTCGGTCAATACGGCCACGGCTTGTAAACCTGATACGCGTTTCGGATCATCTTTACTCATTGCATCGTAATATGGAAAATCAAAGCTATTTTCAATATGCAAGTTTTCAACACTAAAATTAGGCGATTTAATAGTTAACGTGGCTGAATTTGATGTTCCTAGATTACCACCATTTTCTGTTACTTTGCCTGAATAATCATCAAAATATAATCGAGTAGTATCAGCCCCTACACCTGATAACGTAATAAAAGGTTTGTTAATAACGAGTTTTTCATAATAGTCACCTGGGGCTATTTTAATGATATAGGGCTGAGATAAATTATTAGGTGCTTGCTCAATAGCTTGTGCAATGGTGGCAAAAGCGTGTTCATTGTTTTTATCAACAATTGCATCAACTCGTGGTGATACGAGTTCATTCGCAGATAAGCTTTGACACGTAAGTCCAAAGAAAAATAATAAGCCCAGAAAAGTACCGTTTACTGTTTTTAACCGACCATGTAACTGCATGTGAAGTTTTCCTTACATAGTAAAAATAGCATGTTTAAAGTAGGCCTGTGGCGAGTAAGTAAGATCATTGTTTACTAACTATATTTGGCTGCCAGCCACGCATCACGTTTTTAATGGTGTAGTCTTGCGCTTCGACTTGACTCAGTTGATGCGCCCAAGCCACTCGCTTACT
This sequence comes from Pseudoalteromonas sp. SG44-1, assembly GCF_014164315.1. Classification (NCBI taxonomy): domain Bacteria; kingdom Pseudomonadati; phylum Pseudomonadota; class Gammaproteobacteria; order Alteromonadales; family Pseudoalteromonadaceae; genus Pseudoalteromonas; species Pseudoalteromonas sp. SG44-1. Next base: position 2,758 of record NZ_JACJEW010000018.1, on the reverse strand, counting down.
ACTATTGGCCCCCTGCCCTGAGTTATTAAACTCAGCATAAAAAACGGTTTCTTTTTTACTAACATCCCCCCAATTTTGCCAACCTTCAGGAGCAATATGCTGACCTAAATCAGAGTTAATGAACACAGTTTTAGCGTGGTGTCTCCAAGGACGGCCAAGATAAACTTTATCAACAGCAGCACTGGCAGTTAGCTTTACACGATTAAACACAAATCCAAATGCCTGATTTTTAGGGGTAGAAGCCGCTGTAATATAAGAGTTACTGAGTGACTTAACTTCACAGTCTTCGAACATTGCTGTGCCTTCACCAAAAATAAAGTCTGTGGTGCCTTCGATATAACAATCTTTGAAATACGAGCGAAACCCTTCGCCAGCTAGGTACAAGGAATCTTGATGGCCTTTGATAGCTACGTTATTTATGCTTACTCGATCAGCCTCGATATGCAAAGCAACAGCCTGCCCAACCGAGCCTGCACTATTAATAATAGTCAAATTTTGGGCGCTAAAGTCATTCCCTCGCACCATTAATGTATATGTGTGAAAGGTACTATTTCGACCTAAATTTATCTTATTAAAATGGTCGCCATAGGTAATAATTGTATTTTCTTTACTTTCACCTATTAGTTTTATTCGTGTATTCCATGAGTAAACTTCTACCTTTTCTGCATAAACGCCATTTTTAACGAAAATACTTATGTGATGCCAAGGGTAAGTTTTACTTGCATTGATTGCTGCCTGAATGGAAGTAAAATCGCCCGTACCATCTTTGGAGACTACCATGTTTGTGGCGTACTCTTGAGCCACTACCGCTCGCGTCCCAAATAATACAAGCAGCAATGTAATTAAAAGCACTAAAGGACTTGTTCTTTTGTTTAGTGTAATCACTGTCGTAACCACCCTTTTATTATTGATATCACAATCGCTCTCATCTTATGGGGACAATGACTGAACACCTGTAGCCATAACTTCTACATAGCAGTCACAGTTTGCAACATAGCTGATTTTCTGTGAGCGAAGTTAGCATGTAGCGCAATTCCAACTAATTGGACTGGTATTTATCCAAAAAATCTTCTTCAATACTTATTTCTAACAAACTATGCTACCGGTGGCAAATTTATTTAAATATCATTCCCTAAAAAAATCAGCGTGTTATTTTTTACAAAAGTAAAGCTCGCAGATCTAAAGATACATTATATTAACAAACCACTTGACCCAAACTACCACCGGTGGCAACCTAATTAAAATAAATTTTATTAGTGGTAACTTATGTAAACAAATTAACAGCATCTCTACTTTTTATTTAACGCGCTACTTTATCAAATAGTGCGCAATTTAATCTTTCTTTGTTCCAAGGGAGCAATAATGAAACTCACACACACATTTATAAAAAGCTTAATTGCTACTAACGTGCTTGCCGCCCTTACCGTAAGTTCATTCTTTAGTAACGCTCAAGAATCTCAACCAGCAGCATCTGAGGATGTTGAGGTCATTGAAGTAAAAGGCTTTCGTGGTTCTTTAATTAAAGCCTTAGAAGCCAAACGAGATGCAGCTAATACTCGTGAGTCAATTATGGCTGAAGATATTGGTAAGTTTCCAGACTTGAATGTGGCAGAAGCCATTCAGCGAGTTCCTGGAGTGGCAATATCGCGCGAAGGTGGTGAAGGTCGCAATATTGTTCTACGAGGTTTTAGCCCGGGTTTTACCCGAACTACGCTTAACGGTATGGAAGTACCCGCAGGAAGTGATGGTCTCGATTCTGGCGGCGTAACTGTTAACAATAGTCGAGCCTTTGACTTCCATGTATTTGCATCAGAGCTTTTCAACCGTATAGATATTCAAAAAACGCAAACAGCCTCGATTGAAGAAGGTGGTATTGCTGGTACAGTCGATATGTACTCTGCACGCCCTTTTTATAACCCCGGCTTCAATTCGACCCTGTCACTTAAAGGTGGCTATAATGATTTAACCAGTGAAGTTGACCCTAGGTTTGCTTTCTTAGCCAGTAATACATTTGCTGATAATACCTTTGGTACACTTTTTTCGGTTGCAGTATCAGATAGAAGTGTACGTCAAGAAGGCTTTGGCAGCATGCGCTGGGAGCCAACAAATCGAATTGGTAATGGCACATGGGGTGACACTTCTGGGCTGACGACCATCAACGGAACGCCTAGTAATTACTGTGGTGCTGAAGAAGCTATATCCTGTTTATGGGTACCTCGGTTACCGCGGGCTGATTTTTCGGGAATGAGCAAAAACGTATTGGGGTTACCGGTTCTTTGCAATATAAGCCTAATGACGACATGTTATTCACATTGGATATATTGCATTCTGAGTTAGAAAATGATCGCAGAAACTACAACTCTATGGAGTGGCTAGTTAATCGTGGTGCTCCGGGTGATTTCCAAGGTCAAAGCCCCGTTTCGTTTACGGTCGATGAGTCGGGTAAAGTCCTTGTTGCTGGCAGTTTTGAAAATGTCACCTCATGGTACGAAAGCCGATACCAGGTGTCCGATTCGATATTTGACCAGTATGTATTATCTGGCGATATTCAACTTAATGATCGCTGGTCGCTTGACCTTATGGCTGGTATGGCTAAAAACGACGCTGACAGAGAGGAAATTCGTTATTACTACCGGAGTTTTTCAAGTTAGTTGTCGCCTCAAGTTAAATTTTATGCCGCCCGCATTTCTTCTTTTTTCTCAGGATTTAAATTTACTTCCTTAATTATTGACCAATCGCGTGATTTTCCTGACCAACG
>NZ_JACJEW010000189.1:0-1060 GCF_014164315.1 Pseudoalteromonas sp. SG44-1 | reverse complement strand
CAACCAACAATTCAAGGGTTTAATAGTATTTATGGCTTACCAATCGAATATTACAAAGCAGGTGAAAAGCCAGGGTTCTTTTCTTGGGGCGATGAGCGCAAGTATAGCCACCGCATTGGCCAAGTAATCAGCCAAGCCATTGTTAAGTTATAAAAAGCTAAGTTATAAAAAATTTACAAGAAGTACAGCAAATAAAGGAGTAATAATGAGCGAAAATCAATTAGATCATGAAAAAATAAAAAAAGAAATGTTAGAAGAAAGAAAGCGCGAAGATCAAGAGCGCGAAGACTGGATGCGTGCAAACCCAGAAGAAGTCGATAGGCGCTATTATGAGCACGTAGCAAAGTTTGTTGCTGAGGATGAAGAAAAAAGGCCAGAAAGAATTAGGAAGCTAGAAGAATGGAAACAACTTAACCCGAGAAAAAAACCACTTAATGCAAAAGATAAAAACATTCAACGATTAGCACTTGATGAAAGCTATGCTGAAAGAAGAGATCGAAAAAGTAAAGAAGAAAAAGATCCAGAAATAGAAAAAGCAGAGAGAACTAAGCAAAGAAATGACTCGATTTATCGGGCTAACTCCACTAAGTACAGAGAAAGGCTGCCAAGAGATTATTTGCATAAAGACAGTTATGAGGCGCGATTAAAAAAAGCCGAAGCACTCAATGGCTGCGGGTTTAAAACCCGTACGTTTAAAAGTAAGCGTTTTACTGATGAATATACAGCAAAGCTTTCATCCCCAGATAGTGGCTCAACGCTTGAGGGGCACTGGGTTCGCACTGATGGGCAACAACTTGCTATTTCATGGTTTGGAGGGTGGTCAAACTTATTTACTGCTCTAAGCTTCTTGTTAATGGTGTTTACGTTTATCTGTTTCCTCTCGGACTTGATGATTATTGGTTTTGTGTGGGGCGATTACAGGTGGGTACCGTTTTTTATATACATGCCTTTGTTTATCATAGGTTTTTATATGCATAAACACCGCGCCATATTATCGCACCGAGATAAGTTTTATTTTAATCGCCATACCGGGCTTGTAAAAACCCCTCATACTTTGTTT
>NZ_JACJEW010000188.1:0-1088 GCF_014164315.1 Pseudoalteromonas sp. SG44-1 | reverse complement strand
AGTATCTGCTGCTTATGATCGATTAATCTATACATTTAGTTCACTTAATATACTGATATTTATATAATAAGACTATTGATTCAGTCGAGGGTTGAGGCAATATGTCAAAGTTTATAAGCGGTGAAAGTCGTGACCAATCAACGTTATTTCCAGAATCGCTGGAAGATTACGTCAGTGAAGATAATACGGTCAGAGTGATTGATGTTTTCATTGAGGAACTAAATCTAGCTGAATTGGGGTTTAAAGGATTAATCTTAAAGTCCACAGGCCGCCCTAAGTATCATCCAGCCACACTATTAAAGCTTTATCTTTATGGTTACCTCAACCGTATTCAATCATCTCGCCGATTAGAAACCGAATGCCAACGCAATATTGAACTGATGTGGCTACTTGGTAAGTTGGCACCCGACTTTAAAACGATTGCTGATTTTAGAAAAGACAACGGAGGCGGTATAAAAAATGTGTGCAAAACGTTTGTTGAAGTCTGTCGTCGCCTGAATATGTTTGAGAAACCAGTTGTTGCCATCGATGGTAGTAAGTTTAAAGCTAGCAACAACAAAGGCAATAATTTTACGCCAAGCAAAGTTAAATTTCACATCGACCGAGTCGAAAAGAACATTGAACGTTATCTTGAATTACTTGATGAAGCCGATAAAGAGCAAGCTAACGTCACAAAAATTAAAGCCACAAAAGAGAGGCTAGCTGACTTTCGCAGCCAGTTAAAAAAACTATACGAGATTAAAGAACAAATTGAAGCTCATCCTGACAAGCAAATATCCACTACTGATCCTGATTCACGTTTAATGAAAACTCAAGGTTTTACAAGAGTTGTGAGTTATAACGTACAAAGTGCGGTTGATACCAAGCACCACCTCATAGTGGCACATGACGTGACCAACGTGCCAGATAGAGGCCAGCTTGCGTCAATGACAAAACTCGCACAAGAAGCATTGCGCAAGAAAAATATACGGGTATTAGCAGATAAAGGTTACTTCAGTCAGCCTGATATAAAAGACACTATCGATTTGGGTGCAGAGCCAATCATGCCCAAGACGGATACATCGTCCTCTGAAAAGAAAGGGATATTT
>NZ_JACJEW010000187.1:0-1088 GCF_014164315.1 Pseudoalteromonas sp. SG44-1 | reverse complement strand
AGTATCTGCTGCTTATGATCGATTAATCTATACATTTAGTTCACTTAATATACTGATATTTATATAATAAGACTATTGATTCAGTCGAGGGTTGAGGCAATATGTCAAAGTTTATAAGCGGTGAAGATCGTAACCAATCAACGTTATTTCCAGAATCGTTGGAAGACTACGTCAGTGAAGATAATACGGTCAGAGTGATTGATGTTTTCATTGAGGAACTAAATCTAGCTGAATTGGGGTTTAAAGGATTAACCTTAAAGTCCACAGGCCGCCCTAAGTATCATCCAGCCACACTATTAAAGCTTTATCTTTATGGTTACCTCAACCGTATTCAATCATCCCGCCGATTAGAAACCGAATGCCAACGCAATATTGAACTGATGTGGCTACTTGATAAGTTGGCACCCGACTTTAAAACGATTGCTGATTTTAGAAAAGACAACGGAGGCGGTATAAAAAATGTATGCAAAACGTTTGTTGAAGTCTGTCGTCGCCTGAATATGTTTGAGAAACCCGTTGTTGCCATCGATGGTAGTAAATTTAAAGCTAGCAACAACAAAGGCAATAATTTTACGCCAAGCAAAGTTAAATTTCACATCGACCGAGTCGAAAAGAACATTGAACGTTATCTTGAAGTACTTGATGAAGCCGATAAAGAGCAAGCTAACGTCACAAAAATTAAAGCCACAAAAGAGAGACTAGCTGACTTTCGCAGCCAGTTAAAAAAACTATACGAGATTAAAGAACAAGTTGAAGCTCATCCTGATAAGCAAATATCCACTACTGATCCTGATTCACGTTTAATGAAAACTCAAGGTTTTACAAGAGTTGTGAGTTATAACGTACAAAGTGCGGTTGATACCAAGCATCACCTCATAGTGGCGCATGACGTGACCAACGTGCCAGATAGAGGCCAGCTTGCGTCAATGACGAAACTCGCACAAGAAGCATTGCGCAAGAAAGATATACGGGTATTAGCAGATAAAGGTTACTTCAGTCAGCCTGATATAAAAGACACTATCGATTTGGGTGCAGAGCCAATCATGCCCAAGACGGATACATCGTCCTCTGAAAAGAAAGGGATATTT
>NZ_JACJEW010000186.1:0-1110 GCF_014164315.1 Pseudoalteromonas sp. SG44-1 | reverse complement strand
CAAATGTACCTGGCAATATTTGCTCAGCAAAATTGATTGGAATGAATTTATTTTGGCAGGATAAGTCTGGCTTGTAGTTGGCCATAACAATTTACCGTGGGTGAATAATATCTATTAGATCACAGTAACCCTGTGGGTTCAAGGTCAAAAAACAATCAAGTCAATTGTGTAGAACCAGTTCCTAAAAAGAGTAATTCTACAGCCTCAACGCCGCCATAAGCCGCGAGACGGTAGGAGCGTCGGGAGCTTAATTAATGGCATTATTAGGGTTACTACTCAAATGCTTTACATAAAGTGCCCTGATGGAAGATCATTTGCCACCTCCCATTTATCAGAGACCATATTGAACATCGTAATGAGTAAATAGCGGTTGTCTCACCACCTTTTACCATTACAGCTTTATAAAGTAACTGGGCACATTTTGGCGCTAAATGTCTCAATTCATATTCAGATGCACTGATCTTAGGAGGTACTTCTGATGGCAGACGCTCCAGAGCTTCTTTTTTTCCAAATCGAACTCCAGAACCACCAATTTCAGTGAATTCATCCGCAATTAGTTCATCCAATTCGCCGTATGAAGCCCTAGTCTCAGCCTTAAATAAATGCTCTTCTAATTCGATGAGCTTCACCTTTAAATTTTCCACTAAATCTCCAAGTAACCCTAACGAGGCTGTAGAATAACTCGTTTTTAATTTATTTTTATTGATGCATTAACCATAGCCGAGTTCCTATTTTGATTCAATCGGTTACTTCGATTTTACGTAAAATATGAAAAAGAGGGTTTACTGTTGCTTTAAGGGGCGTTTTGGCGGGTATTCCAGTTGGTTTACTGGCTATATTACGGCTTAAGTGGTTTTAGTGCAGCCTGTTTGCAGCTTTTCTATATTATGAACTAAGCAATATAGTTGTATTGGGAGTTTACTTTCGTTTGAACCTGTAAGATCAGTTTTTTCATGCCTTTGTTGACCGTAAAATTTCGCTTTTTACCTCAGTAAAGCGGCTCTATAAAACCACGTTGTTTGCCATTCCTTCAAGAAAAACCTGTCGTCGCGCCATTGGACTGTCTATTTTGACCTTTATTTTAATTAGCTAACGGTGGATTTAGATCAC
>NZ_JACJEW010000185.1:0-1142 GCF_014164315.1 Pseudoalteromonas sp. SG44-1 | reverse complement strand
TGCCTGATATTCAACTATTTAAATATTTCGAATCAATTGACGACCCTCGCCAGCAGGGTAAAGTTGTCCATAAACTTTTTGATATCATATTCTTAGCTGTCAGCGCTGTCATATCTGGGTGCCAAGGCTGGGAAGATATTGAAGATTTTGGCCATGATAGATTAGATTGGCTCAGGAAGTACGTTCCTCTTGAGCAAGGTATCCCTCGCCATGACACAATCGCTCGTGTGATGAGTCGTATTGATATGACACAGTTTCAAGATTCTTTTTCTTCTTGGATGAAAGACTGCTCTAAATTAACTCATGGCGATGTAGTTGCGATTGATGGTAAGCGATTGAAAGGTTCATTTAATCAGTCAGATAGGCGCGATGCACTTTATATGGTCAGTGCATTTGCGTGCGAAAATGGTGTTGTTTTGGCGCAATGCCCTGTTGATAAAAAGTCGAATGAAATAACAGCGTTACCAGAGCTTCTTGAATTACTGGAGATAAAAGGCTGCTTAGTCACGATTGACGCGATGGGGTGTCAAAAATCAATTGCAGAGACAATAGTGGATAAACAAGCCGATTACCTACTTGCAGTAAAAGCGAACCATAAAGGACTGCTGTCACAAATAGAGAATGCTTTATTACCTGAGGTCACACGACAAGCGTCCGAAGGAGTTTTGTTTAATGAAGCCGATTATCATAAAAACAGAGAAGAATTCAGGTGTTGTGCTGTTAGTCATAACGTAAGTGATTTATCAGAAACGAGCAATTGGAAAGATGCCAAAACAGTGGGAGTTATTGTTTCTTATAGGAAAGAAAAAAACAAAGTAAGCAATGAGTTATGCTATAGATACTACATCAGTTCAGCATATTTATCGGCGGAAGAACTCGCAAGATCTGCACGGCAACATTGGCAAATAGAGAATGGATTACATTGGCGTTTAGATGTCGGATTTAAAGAAGATGATTGCCGAATTAGGCGTGAAGGTGCAGCACCTGTATTTGCGGGGCTGAGACACATCGCATTTAATCAGCTAAAAGCAGAAACAAGCTTTAATAAAGGCATGCCCGCAAAACAGAAAAAAGCTATGCGCAGTACAGGTTACCTTGAAAAGGTATTGAAATCATAGGCTTTTTTCATGCTCTTGCCCTGC
>NZ_JACJEW010000184.1:0-1151 GCF_014164315.1 Pseudoalteromonas sp. SG44-1 | reverse complement strand
CGTTAAAAGAGCACTAATATGGCATTACCAGCTCCACAATATGGCGACCTTGTTAAATTCAAGGAAGCCATTTCTCACTTTAAAGACAAAATTAAGCTCACTAGTGAGTCATATAAAGACTTACAGGGCTTAGTTCACGCCAAAGCATTTACCGTTGCCGGTGCTACACAAATCGAGATCATTAACGCGCTATATAAAGCTGTTGATAAGGCTATTAGTGATGGCGAAACTATATCGGACTTTAGAAAACGCTTTGACAAAATAGTTGATGATCATGGTTGGTCATACAATGGCAAACGAGGCTGGCGTACTAAAGTTATTTATCAAAACAATAAAAACACTGCGCGTGCAGCTGGCCGTTGGCAACAACAAGAGCGTTTAAAACAGCGCAGACCATATTTATTATACTTAACAGCTGGCGATAGCCGCGTAAGACCTGATCACGGTAAGTGGAATTACATTTTATTGCCTGTGGATCATCCGTTTTGGGATACACATTATCCACCAAATGGTTATAACTGCAGATGTAAGGTGGTATCACTTAATGCGCGTGATATTGCACGAATGGGGCTAACAGTTACTAAGCCTGAAACAGTGAACAAGTTTATGGAGTCATTCAAAGTTGTAGACCCATCAACAGGCGAAGAACTTAGTAAGTTAGCAGGCATTGATCTAGGCTGGGATTATAATCCTGGTAAAGCATGGCTAGGTGCAGATATTGCAGCGGGTAAATCAGTTATGACTTTATCAACTGACATTCAAAAGTTAGCGGTACCACAATTTAATGAAGCAGTTTTAAAATCTCAGCAGTACTATATAAAGCAGGTAAACTTACAAGCAGCAAAGTTAGCGCTTAAAAAGTCAGTTCCAGATAGCCAGCAATTTACGTTAGGGCACTTGCCTGTAAATTTACTAAACGAGCTATCACGTAAAAACGCACCTATATATAGTAGCGCTGTTACAGTCAGCAGCACTCAAATTGAAAAGTTCTTAACTGGCCAGCTAGCAATTGAACAAGTACAAGACCTAATGAACGCTGTTCAAAATCCAAATACGTTTGCTTATATAGGCAACCAAGTAAAAATATCGTACCAAGGTTTTATGATCACAGTAGAGCTAGGCCCAACGTTCAATACAATAATAGCTGCCGA
>NZ_JACJEW010000183.1:0-1151 GCF_014164315.1 Pseudoalteromonas sp. SG44-1 | reverse complement strand
CGTTAAAAGAGCACTAATATGGCATTACCAGCTCCACAATATGGCGACCTTGTTAAATTCAAGGAAGCCATTTCTCACTTTAAAGACAAAATTAAGCTCACTAGTGAGTCATATAAAGACTTACAAGGCTTAGTTCACGCCAAAGCATTTACCGTTGCCGGTGCTACACAAATCGAGATCATTAACGAGCTATATACAGCAGTTGATAAAGCGATTAGTGATGGCGAGACAATATCGGACTTTAGAAAGCGCTTTGACAAAATAGTTGATGATCATGGCTGGTCATACAATGGTAAACGGGGCTGGCGTACTAAAGTTATTTATCAAAACAATAAAAACACTGCGCGTGCAGCTGGCCGTTGGCAACAACAAGAGCGTTTAAAACAGCGCAGGCCATACCTATTATACTTAACTGCTGGCGATAGCCGCGTAAGACCTGATCACGGTAAGTGGAATTACATTTTACTGCCTGTAGATCATCCATTTTGGGATACACATTATCCGCCAAATGGTTATAACTGCCGTTGCAAAGTGGTATCACTTAATGCGCGTGATATTGCACGCATGGGATTATCAGTAACTAAGCCAGAAGCAGTTAAAAAGTTTACTGAGTCTTTTAAAGTTGTAGACCCATCAACAGGCGAAGAACTGAGTAAATTAGCAGGCATTGATCTAGGCTGGGATTATAATCCTGGTAAAGCATGGCTAGGTGCAGACATTGCAGCGGGTAAATCAGTTATGACATTATCAACTGACATTCAAAAATTAGCGGTACCACAATTTAACGAAGCAGTTTTAAAATCTCAGCAGTACTATATAAAGCAGGTAAACTTACAAGCAGCAAAGTTAGCGCTTAAAAAGTCAGTACCAGACAGCCAGCAATTTACGTTAGGGCACTTGCCTGTAAATTTACTAAACGAGTTGTCACGTAAAAACGCACCTATATATAGTAGCGCTGTTACAGTCAGCAGCACTCAAATTGAAAAGTTCTTAACTGGCCAGCTAGCAATTGAGCAAGTACACGAACTAATGAACGCTGTTCAAAATCCAAATACGTTTGCTTATATAGGCAACCAAGTAAAAATATCGTACCAAGGTTTTATGATCACAGTAGAGCTAGGCCCAACGTTCAATACAATAATAGCTGCCGA
>NZ_JACJEW010000182.1:0-1185 GCF_014164315.1 Pseudoalteromonas sp. SG44-1 | reverse complement strand
ATTGCTTAGTTCATAATATAGAAAAGCTGCAAAACACGATGCATTAATAAAGGTAAGCTGCTACCTCTCCAAATAAGCCACTTAAACACCTGTCATACCTTCCAAAACGCCCATTAAAGCAACAGTAAATCCTCTTTTTATATTTCACGTAAAATCGAAGTAACCGATTGAATCAAAATAGGAACTCGGCTATGGTTAATACATCAATAAAAATAAATTAAAAACGAGTTATTCTACAGCCTCGTTAGCTTCTTTTTGGAGAGCACATGGAATTACCCAAATTCAAGTATCACCCTGACCCAGTTGGAACGGGTGCAATTGTTGAAACTAATGAAGAATGCGAATGCTGCGGTCTTTCAAAAGGCTACAAAGCTGAATCAACAATTTACGCAATAGATGAGATAGAAATTATCTGCCCATGGTGTATATCAGATGGCTCTGCTGCAAAAAAGTTTGATGGCGAGTTTTCGGATTCACATCCTCTACTATCAAATGGTATTGATAAAGAAATCGTCAAAGAGGTATGTGAAAGAACTCCAAGTTTCATTTCTTGGCAGCAAGAGCGGTGGTTATCTCATTGTAACGACGCATGTGAATTTCATGGTGATGCTCAAAAGTCAGACTTAGAATCACTGGAAGGCGAGCAACTAGAAGCCTTCTTAAGAGAAGAATATATTTCTAAAGACCTTTGGCCTAGTATTGTTCATTCATATGTTCCGGGCAATAATCTTGCAGTTTACAAATTTAAATGTAGGCATTGTGGTCAAAATAAATTCTACACAGACTGTGACTAAAGCTAATCGGGTAGCCGGAGGTCTCTAACCTCCCTCCACACTACCCATCATGCACTTTTCATTAACAGGAAGTGCTATAGGCGGTTCATCTCCCGTTATCAATATTGATCCAAATATCTTTCAATGACACTAAACCTTGTGAAGCTAAATAGTTATTGCTCAGCGCAATGTTAATTCCTTTTGTTTTTGAGCTTCGACAAGGGTCTTCGCTTCCAAGCGCCTACTTTTGGTATGGTGATACCGCATGCTATGGCCAGTCGCTCACGGAACAAAATTGACACCCATTATAAATAAATGCTGAAGTCATCAAACTTAACCGTGCAAAAAACTGCCTGCCCGCAATTACTCTTCGAGGAAATGTTGTTTGTAATAAATAACGTGACTAATGTCC
>NZ_JACJEW010000181.1:0-1186 GCF_014164315.1 Pseudoalteromonas sp. SG44-1 | reverse complement strand
ATCAGCTAAAAGCAGAAACAAGCTTTAATAAAGGCATGCCCGCAAAACAGAAAAAAGCTATGCGCAGTACAGGTTACCTTGAAAAGGTATTGAAATCATAGGCTTTTTTCATGCTCTTGCCCTGCGTTATAGTCTTCACTCGGTTCGCCTTCGTCAGCGGTGATGATTAATTTACCATCGGGACTGAAAGTTACCATATCTGGCAGTGCTCCGACCGCAGATATCATTTCAAGCTCATAACTACTCGTGTTAAACATAGCAACAACGCCAGTATCAGTTTTCACGCCTGACTCGATCGCAGCGGCAAGTTTTCCGTTTGATACTGCGACAGAATTAACACCTGCACCGTAATAGCTAATATCAATTGCACCAAGTGTTGCAATGTTATTTGGGTTAGCAAAATCAATCACTTCAATACGAGGAGCGTTAAGCAAGCTGCCGTTATTTACTACGAATAAACGTTTTGTTTGTGCATCATAAGCCGTGATCTCTGCGGCGCCTTCACCACCTTCAATTAACAAGCGTGATGCAAAATCAAACTTGCCTTCGTTGTTTTCACTATAGACGGTGATATTACCACTGTCTTCGTTTGCAACTACCAGCTGCGCTTTTGACGTTGGGCTTTGATCAGCGGTTATAAATAACACCCCTTCTGGCGCATCATCACCTTGGGTAACGAGCATTTGCACAAAACTTACGGCATTAACATCACTAATATCATATACTGCAACCGCATCAGCACGCTCTAAAGCAATAAATGCATAGCGCTTATTGGCAACCATACCTGTTGTTACACTCTCAGGCTCAGTGCCTTTCGCATCACTGCGACCATCTGGGTAAACGCCGGCTTTATTAGCTTCAAAGGCAAGTGATGAACCACTATCAAACACCTGCTCACCGGTATCACCATTGAAGATTGAGAATGAACGTGCACCAAAACTATAGAGTTTATTATGACTTGATGCTGCAGTATCAGAATCAACATATTGCGATACTAATAAACGCCCTAATTCGACGTTGTTTTGTAATATACTTACGTCTGTAAATACCGACTCATCAAGCACCTAAGGGATCCCCAAAAATAATTATTAAGTTTCAATTACATCACTCACATCCATATTTTTCCAATCGATTTGCACTACTACCTGTACGAAATAGGCTAGTCCTTCCAAATAATCTCGCCGTC
>NZ_JACJEW010000180.1:0-1199 GCF_014164315.1 Pseudoalteromonas sp. SG44-1 | reverse complement strand
AGCCAACTTGGGACGATAAACTTACACGCCGGGCGCGATTTATGCCTAGAAACCGAGCAAAACAATGTACAGTTTGTGATAAAGAACAATCAATTTATTGATGTTAAAAATGAACTCAAACAACAAACTAACAACGGCAATATCAATTACCAAAGTGCCGGCAACAACGCGTTCACAGGTAAAAAAATCGATGTAAAAGCTGACCAAGAGCTGTCATTAATTTCGGGGCGTGCGGTTAAAATAAACGCGCAAAGTGATATTTTACTAAAGACTAATAACAGTGATTTAAAGCTCAACGTACCAAATGGTTCAACGTTTTTACAAACCAGTAAGTCAATTAACATCACAGGCTCTGGGCAAGGCGATTTAATCATTCATAACGCCGGCGGCGAAATTAAACTCGATAGCCAAGGCAACGCCACCATCATCGCCACCAACGTGCTCACCCTCGACAGCAACATGATAACCTTTGATGGGCCGGTTGATTACGATATAGAAAGCCCGCAAACAGCCAGTAGCCCAAGTGCCTCAAATCCTGCGAGTATTAGTCGCATTAACGATGTAACCATAAATGATGCAGGCGTTGCGGCAACGACTGCTAGCGTAGTCGATTTAGAATACGTTTACCAAGACGGCAGCCCGGTTAAAAATGCGCCCTACACCATTACCTTTGATGATGGAACGCAAGCGACCGGGCAACTAGATGACAGTGGACAAGCACAACTCAGCAATATTCCCAGCGGTCAGTTCAGTGTTAAATACGGCGAAGACAGTCGCGATTTTCAGCCTGAAGATAACACCACACCAAACCCGTTGTATGGGCAAATAACCACCGCTGATGCTGTGCACATGATCAATAGCGGTAACACTGCAAAACTGGAAGAGGCTGGCAATTTAGCCAACCAAGCCGGTGATTGGCTATGGGGCACATTGCAAGGTGACTTTAATAAAAACCCCAGCACCTCACAAATCGTTGTGGGTACCATTATCTCGATGATACCGGTGGTTGACCAAATCATGGACATTCGTGATATTTGTGCAAATACCGTATTACTCACCGATGATGACAAAGCCAATGACAGCGACGGTTGGATAGCCTTTACCCTAACCGCCATTGGTTTGGTTCCATTATTAGGCTCTGCTATAAAAGGTGTGGGTAAAGTTGTAATTAAAAATAGTGGTGAGTCAATGGAAGCCGC